>NZ_JBQXEZ010000020.1:0-37578 GCF_052618305.1 Desulforudis sp. DRI-14
CCCCCTATGATGAAGCTCTATTCCTGGCAGCCAAGGAGCGGCACGCCTTACGGGCAGCCTAATCAGGGTTATTAAAATTTAGGTATTGACATAGAAGGTCCAGTGCTACTTTAAGGTGCGTTCCACGCCGATGTCCTCCAGGACCTCGACGGAGGCGCGCACGCGGACGAGTTCTTCCGGCCTGCCCGTCTTGATAATCTCCACCTTTTGGTTCAGGATCTTGTACTCTTTGGGCAGCTGGCTCCTGATGGCCTCCAGGACCTCATTGCGGGCGGTTTCAAAGGCCTCCTCCCGGGAACGCGAGCGTTTGTAAGGCTTTATTTCTCTGAAAGTCGTGGATACTACTTCGACGGGGACGACTAAATTCCTCCACCCCGGGAGGCGCCGCACGGTCACCGTGCGTTCGTAGTCCTTGTAGGGGGGGTTGGGCGATCCCTTAATATTTATTTGCCGCCGACCGATTTTAATGCTCCAGGCTTGGGCAACCCGTCCCGTCGCCTGCATCCCTTCCTCGACCAGGGCCATCTCGCCGTACTCCTCGTACCATACCCGCGCCCGCACGATGCCCTTGGCCCGAACGTATCTCGGCTCCCGCGGAAGCACCGCCCCGTCCTCATCAACGGCTTCGGCGGGCCAGATTTCCCCGGAGATCAGCACCTCCCCGGGCAAAACGGTCTGGCCATCCTTAACCACGGCCTGCCCCTTGAGCACAAGCACGTCCTCGACCAGACCGGCCTTCCCGGCGACGATGTCGGAGCGCCCGGGAGCAATCTCCACCGCCGGAAGCTTCTTTTCGGCCACCGAAATGATGGCCTTTGTCCCATGCAGGCGTACGCCAACCCATGAAAGCCTGGGTATGCGTTCCAGGATGCCGTCTTCGACCGCCGAGTTTTCAAAAGACCACTTGGCCGTGCCCCTGTAAATGCCCGCCTCACGGGCGGCCCGGAGGATTTCTTCCCGGGGCACCGACTTGTTGCCCTCTACGTCGATAAACCAGACAAACGAAGATAACAGGTACAGTCCGCTGACAAAAACGACTACGCCGATGAGCAGCGGTTTGCGCTTCAAGACATTGGAGAGGGCGAAAGGCAGGCCCTTTTTTTCGGTGATGTGGAACCGGCTGCTTGTCCGCCGGGCAATATGCCTTAACGGCTTGACGGCGCTCAGCGTGGTCCGTACGACCAGCGTGTCCTCGTCGAGCCGTTTGACGTCCCAGAAATGGATGCCGCGGGTGGTGGCCATGTTGATGAACTTCTCCAGGGTCCGGCCCTTGACCACCATCGTGACCTGTCCGAACAGGTAGGCCAGGATGCGCAGGATGAACATTTTCTTTTTCCTCCAATTAGAGAAACTCCACTGACCGGATATGCCCGTCCACGCAGATTTCATCGGGGAGAATGTTGCGGATGGCAAGGTCGGCGCCGTTTACAGCCACTTCGCCGGAGCCCACGATGACCCTGACCCGCTCAGGGGTGTACTCCACGATGCCCCTGTGGTTCTCGATAAACACCTGGACGTTGCCCACCAGGACGATCTTGGGCAGGTTAAGGGCCACGTCGCCCGGGATCTCCAGGATGTCGGCGATTGAACGGCGAACAATCCTTCCTACATCACGCCAGGCCATAACAAAACCCTCCCCACATAAATCTATGCGAGGAGGGTGTCCCAAAATTTATGGAAAAATATTTAAGCCCGGCTCTCCACCGGGCTTTTTCTTATCTTCTCTATCTATCTTGTCTAGAACTTCTTCTTGCGCTTGCGCGCCGCCTCAGACTTCTTCTTACGCCTTACGCTGGGCTTCTCATAATGCTCGTGCTTTCTCGCTTCAGCAAAAACACCTGCGCGCTGGCACGTGCGTTTAAAGCGGCGAAGAGCGCTGTCAAGGCTTTCGTTCTTGCCGACTTTGACTTCTGCCAACCCTGTTCCCCCCCTCCACCTAACCGCGTCTCGGGACAACACTTCTGAGAGTATAGCATTTGGGAATACAAAAGTCAACGAAAACCACCGGCTGAAGCCGGAGGGCACTGGGCATTGAGCGCTGTGCACTGAGAACATGCCATCCCATAGCTCAATGCTCAATGCTCATCGCTTTTTTAGCCGGGGGGCCAGCCCAACTCGCGCCCCGCCAACAGGTGGTAGTGTACGTGAAAAACCACCTGTCCGGCCCCCTCCAGGCAGTTGGCCACGAGCCGGAAGCCTTTTTGGTCGAGGCCCAGCCGGCGGGCGACTTCAGCGGCAGCCAGGTGGAGTCGGCTGATCGTCTCGGCATCCTCGACCGTCAGATCAAAGAGGGTGGGGATATGTTTTTTGGGTATCAGGAGGACGTGCACAGGCGCCTGAGGATGGATGTCATTAAAAGCAATGACGTGCTCATCCTCGTAGACGACCTTGGCCGGGATCTCTTTGCGCACGATCTTGCAAAAGATACAGTCCTGCATTTGAACCACCTCCTTTTACCCGATATCCGAAATTAGTCTATTAGACATTTGGGCTGGGGAATCCTGCTCTTTTATAGATTATCCCCCAGCAAAACGCCGTCGATGACCGACTTCACGCTAACCTGTTCCAGGCGCCCCAAAGCGTCCGGGGAACCCCGGAAACGGGCGCGCAGGTAATTGCCGGTATAGCCCTCCAGCACGCCGTCCCGGTGTTCCTCCGCCAGGACACTCACGGTTTTGCCGACGTAGCGGCAGGCGAACCGATCTTTCAGGAACTCGCCGAGTTCGAGCATGGCCTTGCTCCGGCTTTCCTTGACCTTTGCCGGGACTTGATCCGGGTAGGCGGCGGCGGGAGTGCCCTTGCGCGGCGAAAACTTGAAGACGTGCAGCCCGCTGAAGTCCATACGCCGGACGAAGTCCAGGCTTTCCCGAAAATGCGCGTCGCTTTCGCCGGGAAACCCGACCATGACATCGGTGGTGATGCCGACCTCCGGGATTTTAGACCGGATGTGGTTGACCAGCAGCGCGAATTCCCTGGTGGAGTAACGGCGTCCCATGCGGTGGAGGATGTGGTTGGAACCGCTCTGGAGGGGGATGTGCAGGTGCGGGCAGGCCACCGGCGAGGAAGCGATGGCCTCGACGAGCGCGGGACTGATGTCCAGAGGCTCGATGGAACTCAGCCGCAGGCGCAGCAGGCCGGGAACCCGGGAAAGGCTCGTCACGAGCTCGGCCAGCTTGGGCGCGTCGGGCAGATCCAGCCCGTAGGCCCCGAGGTGAGTCCCCGTCAGGACCAGTTCCACGTAGCCGTTGCGGACCAGACGCTCGGCCTCCTCGATGACGGCGGCTGACGGGCGGGAGCGCAAGGGGCCCCTGGCATAGGGCACGATACAGTAAGTGCAAAAATCGCGGCATCCCTCCTGCACCTTTATATATGCCCTGGCCCGCCCCTGTGTGCGGCTGATCGGCAACTCCTCAAACGCCGGCGCCTCGTCGAGGCCCGCGATGCACTTAACGGTCTTGCCGCGCTCCAGTGTCCGGTCGACGAACTCGGCCAGCCGTTCCCGCCCGCGCGTGCCGACGATCAGATCGACGTCGCCGATGCCGGCTATCTCGTCGGGGGCGACCTGGGCGTAGCAGCCGGTGACCACGACCAGCGCCTCGGGGTTGGCCCGCCGTGCCCGCCTGATCACCTGCCTGGACTTCCTGTCCCCGATGTGGGTGACCGTGCAGGTGTTGATGACGTAAACGTCCGCCTTTTCTTCAAAGGAGACGAGGGCGTAGCCCAGGCGCTCGAACTGTTCCGACAGGGCCTGCGTTTCATACTGGTTGACCTTGCAACCCAGAGTGGCAAAAGCCACGGTCTTGAGCAAACCTATGCACCTACTTGATTGGTAGTCAGTAGTAAGTAGTCGGAGGGGACTTTCTTGGCTACTTACCTTGCGGCATACGACTTACAACCACGAATGCTCGAATCGGCGTAGCCGATTCCTTTCCTCTGTTTCCTACTACTTACTACTTATTACTTACTACTGCTGAATCCGTAAGGATTCAGTATTACCCCAGGTCCCCCAACTCATATAAGACAAGGGCAGCGGCAATCAGGCCGGCGGTTTCGGTGCGCAGGACGCGCGGGCCCAAGGTGACGCAGAAAGCTCCAGCGTCGGCCGCCATGCGGGCTTCCTCGGCGCTGAAACCGCCCTCGGGCCCGATAAAAAGAAAGATTTGACCCGCCGGGCGGATGTTCTGTCGCAGGACGTCCCTGAGGCGCCGCTCTTTTTCTTCTTCCCAGAAGAACAGAACCGTATCCTCAGGCCCGGCGAGCTTCAGGCTCGCCGCCAGACCGAGCGGCTGCTCGACAGCTGGGACACGCAGCCGGCCGCACTGCTCGGCGGCCTCCACGGCGATCTTTCGCCACCGCTCCAACCGCTTTTCGACCTTCGCTGCTTCCAGGCGCACGACGGCCCGTTCGGAGGCCAAGGGCACGATCCGCGAGATCCCCACTTCGGTGGCCTTCTGGATGACCAGGTCCATCTTGTCGCCCTTGGCCAGCCCCTGGACCAGGGTGATCTTAAGGAGCGGCTCCCCCTGTCCTTCGACCTGCTCGAGAATGGCCAGCCGGACCTCGCCGGGCGCGGCGCCGGCAATGCGGGACCTGAAAAGCCTCCCGTCCTCGTCCAGGACCAGGACCTCGGCGCCAGGGCCGAGACGCAGCACGCGCATCAGGTGAGCGGCGTCCTTGCCCAGGAGAATCGCTTCGGCAGGGCCGGTCCAATCGTTACGGGCGATAAGTATCCGCGGTACTCTCATTCTTTCACCCCCGCAAGGGCAACCCAATCTCCGGAGCGGAGCTCTTCGAGCTTGCGCAGGCCCGCGTGGCTGAAGGCTTCTTCGACCATCCGCTGTTTGGCATGATGAACGCCGCCGGTAATAAACAGGCCCCCCTTGTGGAGGCGGAAACAGACCTGGGGCGCCATGAACGATACGACCTCAGCCACGATGTTGGCCGTCACGACGTCGGCCTTGCCGCGCGTCGCGTCCAACAGGTGCCCTTCGCTCACCCGGACGCGGCCGGCCACGCCGTTTCTTTCCACGTTCTCGCGGGCCACCCTGACGGCTATCGGATCGTTGTCGACGGCCCACACCTCTTTCGCCCCGAGCTTGGCCGCCACAATCGCCAGGATGCCGGTGCCCGTCCCGACGTCGAACACCCGCTGGCCGTCGCGCACGTGCCGTTCCAGGAGTTCCATGCACGCGGCGGTGGTGGGGTGGGTTCCGCAGCCGAAAGCCAGACCGGGTTCCATATCAATGACGACGTCGCCCGGCAACGCCGCATACTCCTCCCAAGGGGGCCTGACGACGAGCCTTTCGCCGACCCGGAACGGCTTGTAAGACCGGCGCCAATACGTCAGCCAGTCCTCGTCGTCAACGACGGCGACCCGGACCCGGGCGGAGGGCCCCAAAACAGCAGCGACCCGGTGCCGGAGCAAGGATAATTTCTTATCCGCCCCCGCCTCGTCGGGCAGGTAGCCTTTGACCACCGCCCGAGAAGGCGCAGAAGCGGGGTTTTCGATCGAAACCCCGCTCCCGATATCGAAGAAAAGGTGATTCACCGATTCGATTTTATCCGCAGGCAGCTCAAGGGTGATTTCGAGCCAGTTCAAGACAGGTTGCTCCTTTTGTTCAGCCGGTAAAGGCATCTTTTACTTTTTCGAAAAAGCTTTTCTCCCCCTGCGGGCTGACCTTCTGCCCGCTGAGCCTGGCGAACTCCAGCAGCAGCTGCTTCTGCTTGTCGCTCAGCCCGGTGGGCGTCACAACCCGTACGCGGACGTGCTGGTCGCCCCTGCCCCGGCCGTTCAGGGAGGGGATGCCCCGCCCGCGCAGGCGGAAGACCGTCCCCGTCTGCGTTCCCTCGGGGATCTTGATCCGTGTATCCCCGTCCAGGGTGGGCACCTCGATCTCGTCGCCGAGGGCGGCCTGCACAAAACTGATTTCCTGTTCCATGATCACGTTGTTGTTTTCGTCACGCTTAAAAACGGGGTCCGGCCGTACGCTGAAGAAGATATACAGGTCGCCCGGCGGACCGCCCCGCTCACCGGCCTCGCCCTCGCCGTTCAAGCGCAGGCGCAGGTCGCTGTCCACCCCCGCCGGAACCTTCACCTTAATGGCGCGCGTCCGGCGCACCTGGCCCGCGCCGCGGCACTCCGGACACGGGGTCTCGATAACCAAACCCGTACCCCCGCAGACATTGCATGTGCGGGTCTGCATAAACCGCCCGAAGGCCGTCTGCGTGGTATAGGTCACCTGGCCGCGCCCCTTGCACTGGAGACAGGTCCGCGGGTGCGTCCCGGGCGCGGCGCCCGTACCCTCGCACTTCGGGCAGGTCTCGGTGCGCGGGACCTCGATCTCCTTCTCGGTGCCGAAGGCCGCCTCCCGGAAGGAAATCTCCATATCGTAGCGCAGGTCGCGCCCCTTCCGGGGCCCGCTCCGGCGCGACTGGCCGCCCCCGAAGAAGAGGTCGAAGATGTCCCCGAAGCCGAAGTCGCGCGGGTCGATGTTGGAGAAATCGAAGCCCTGCCCCTGGGGCCCGGCGTGGCCGAAACGGTCGTACTGGGTGCGGCGATCCGGGTCATTCAAAACGGCGTAGGCCTCGGCGATCTCCTTGAACCTGGCCTCGGCGTCCGGGTCATCCTTGTTGGCATCGGGATGATACTTCCGGGCCAGCTTGCGGTAGGCTTTTTTTATCTCTTCCGGCGAGGCGTTCCGGTCGACCCCCAGGACCTCGTAGTAGTCACGTTTGCTCAATTTCTCTCACCCAGATAATTAATAAGCCGCAGGGGAGCTTCGCTCCCCTGTGGCAGCATTCAGCGCTAGGCATTAAGTGACGCTTAATGCTTAAAGCTGTATCTATAGGCCTGCAATACAGGCCTACAAGATACATGTTATTTCACTTCAAAGTCCGCGTCCACAGTTTTGTCGCCGGGGTTATCCTGCCCGCCGGCGGTTGAGCCTTCTTTCGCCTGCTGCTCGGCCTGGGCCTTCTGGTACATCGCCGTCGACAGTTCGTAGAGCGGCTTGGTGAGCGCCTCGCTCTTGCTGTTGATGAGCGAAATGTCTTCGCCCTTCAGGGCCTCGCGCAACTCGGCGGCGGCCTTCTCCACGGCCTCGATCTGCGCCAGGTCGGCCTTGTCCTTGAACTCCTTCACGGTCTTGTCGGCCTGGTAAAGGAGGCTGTCGGCCTGGTTTTTGGTCTCGATCAGCTCCTTGCGCTTGCGGTCTTCCTCGGCGTATTTCTCGGCATCCTTGACCATGCGCTCGATTTCCTGCTCGCTTAGGCCCGTCGACCCGGTGATCGTAATACTTTGGGCCTTGCCGGTGCCCAGGTCCTTGGCCGACACGTTGACGATGCCGTTCACGTCGATGTCGAACTTGACCTCGATCTGCGGCACGCCGCGCGGCGCGGGCGGGATGTCCCCCAGCACGAAGCGTCCCAGGGTCTTGTTGTGGGCCGCCATCGGGCGCTCGCCCTGCAGGACGTGGATCTCTACGGACGGCTGGTTGTCGGTCGCCGTGGTGAAGATCTGGCTCTTGGACGTCGGAATGGTCGTGTTGCGCTCGATGATCTTGGTGAAGACCCCGCCAAGGGTCTCGATGCCCAGGGAGAGCGGCGTGACGTCGAGCAAGACGATGTCCTTGATCTCGCCCGAGAGGACGGCGCCCTGGATGGCCGCGCCGATGGCCACGCACTCGTCCGGGTTGATACCCTTGTGCGGCTCTTTGCCGAAGAACTTCCGGACGGCCTCCTGCACGGCGGGCATGCGGGTGGCGCCGCCCACCAGCAGGATCTTGTCGATGTCCTCAGGCTTGAGACCGGCGTCGGCCATGGCCTGCCGCGTCGGCCCCATCGTCATCTCGATGAGGTCGGCCGTGAGTTCCTCGAACTTAGCCCGCGTCAAATTCATGTCGAGGTGCTTGGGCCCGTTAGCATCGGCGGTGATAAAGGGCAGGTTAATGTTGGTGGTGACCACCGTCGAAAGCTCGATCTTGGCCTTCTCGGCCGCCTCCTTGATGCGCTGCATTGCCATCTTGTCGTTACGCAGGTCGATGCCCGTTTCTTTCTTGAACTCACCGGTCAGCCAGTCCATGATCCCCTGGTCGAAGTCGTCGCCGCCCAGGCGGTTATTGCCGCTGGTGGCCTTGACCTCGAAGACGCCGTCGCCGAGTTCCAGGATGGAGACGTCGAACGTGCCGCCGCCGAGGTCGAAGACGAGGATGGTCTGGTCCTCTTCCTTATCGAGACCGTAGGCCAGGGCCGCCGCAGTCGGCTCGTTGATGATGCGCAGGACGTCGAGGCCGGCGATCCTGCCCGCGTCTTTGGTGGCCTGGCGCTGGGCGTCGCTGAAGTAAGCGGGCACGGTGATCACGGCCTTCTCGATCTTCGTCCCCAGGTAGGCCTCGGCGTCCGCCTTCAGCTTGGCGAGGATCATCGCCGAGATTTCCTGAGGGGTGTATTCTTTGCCGTCGATGTTGACCTTGTGATTGGTGCCCATATGCCGTTTGATCGAAGTGATCGTGCGCTCGGGATTGGAGACGGCCTGGCGCTTGGCAACCTGCCCGACTAGGCGCTCCCCGGTCTTGGAAAAACCAACCACGGAAGGAGTCGTCCGCCCTCCCTCGGCATTCGGGATGACCGTAACCTCTCCGCCTTCCATTATCGCCATACAGGAGTTGGTTGTGCCCAGGTCGATACCGATAACCTTTGAGCTCACGGTTGATTACCTCCTCGCAAAATTGTTCTTTGATACTTTGACCATCGCCGGGCGGATGACCTTGCCCTTTAACTTGTAGCCTTTCCGCAACTCTGCAACGACGGTGTTTTCCGGTTCCCCGCTCCCGAAGTCCTGTTCCACAGCTTCATGCTCCGCGGGATCAAACTCTTTCCCCAATGAATCTATCGGCTCAAGGCCCATCTGGACCAGGGCGTCCTCTAACTGCCTCTTGATCATTTCTACCCCCTTGCGAAGGCTTTGTACGTCCTCACCCGGGGCCTCCAACGCTCGGCTGAAGTTGTCGAGGACGGGGAGCAGGCTTTTAACGGTATCCTCAACCGCCTGGCGGAACCATTCCTCCTTCTCCTTCCTGGTCCGCCGCCGGTAATTGTCGAAGTCCGCCTGGAGCCTGAGCATCCGCTCGTAGTATTCCTCGGCGCGCAGTTTCTCCTCGTTGAGGCGCTCCTCGCATCCGGCTTCTTCGCGTCCGGCTTCTTCCTGTTCCGCTTCCGGCTGCGCCGCTAGAGCCTGTTCCGATTTGTCCAGGGTTTTCTCCCGGTCGTTACGCATCGTTCTTCAACCCCTTACCGTCACTGTTCTCCTCTCGCTTCTTAATGATCGTATCGATACGGAGGATGGCCTCGGCCACTTCCCCCGCCGCCTTCAGCGCGTAAATCTTCACGTCGGCCGGGTCTACGACGCCGCCAGCCAGCATGTCTGCGACGGCTCCCGTGTCACAGTCGATCGCCAGGGCGCGGTTGCCCGTTTCGGCCTGGGCGGCGACCACGTCGCCGATCTTCTCCAGCGGGTTGAAACCGGCGTTGGCGACGATCTGGGCCATCGGGCGTTTCAGGGCTTCGACCACGCACTCCACCCCGTAGGCGGCCATCCCGCGCACGCTGCTCTTGAGGCGCTCGACCTCCCGCGCCGTCCAGAGTTCCAGCGACCCGCCGCCGGGCACGACGCCGCCCCTCACCGCCGCCTGCACCGCTCCGGCGGCGTCCTTGGCGATGCGCTCGCGTTCCCCGACGACCTCCTTGGTGGCCGCACCCACCAGCACGGTGGCCATCGGCTTGCCCTTCCCGCCGCGGATGCAGACCTGAGCGAGCTTTTCGTCGTTGAATACGTGCCGGGCCTTGCCCAGGAACCTCGCCAGTTCCTCGGAAGCCTTCTTCAGCCCCGTGCGCTTGATCATCCGCGCGCCGGTATGCTCGGCCGCCTTGTGCAGTTCTTTGTGCAGGACCCTCTGCACGACCATTATCCCGGCGTCGGTCAGGATTTCTTCCGCCTCGGGCGCGACCGAGCGGTCCACGAGGATCAGGCCGACGCCGAGGTCCACCATCTTCTTCAGGTTATCCCGAAACTGCTGCTGCAGTTCCAGGTAGCGGGCAAACCCGGCCTCGGTGGACAGGGCCTCTTCGTCGACCTCTTCCGGCTCGAGGGCGTCGTCCACGACGAGGACCTTGACGTTTTTCTTTTCCAAAGGCATCTGCCTGTTCAGGCGCTCCTTGCTGATGACCACGCCCAGGAAGACCTCGTTTCTGGCGTTCTCCTGGGCCATCACGGTGTCAGCCAGCTTGAAATGAGGGTCTTTCAGCTTGGCTATGCCGACCAGCCTGGCGGCCTCGACGACAAGGTCGGCGATGTCCTCGTGCTCACGCCCGGCGACGAGGGCCACCTGGCGGATACGCGGGTCGTCGAGGTCAGCCACTGGTTCGGCGGCCTGGCGCATAATTTCCGCCGCCGCCTTCAGCCCCACGCGCATGCCCTCGATCACCTTGGCCACGGGTACGCCTTTCACGACGAGTTCAACGCCGGTCGCCACCAGCTGCCCGGCCATGACCGTGGCCGTCGTCGTCCCGTCCCCCACTTCCTCTTCCTGGGCCCTGGCGATGTTGATCAGCAAACGGGCCGCCGGGTGGTTGGCCTCCATCCGCGTAAGGATGGTCACACCGTCGTTGGTGATCACGACGTCGCCGAACCGGTCGACAAGCATCGTGTCAAGCCCCTTGGGACCGAGTGTCCCCTCCACCGCCGCGGCGATGGCGCGGATGGCGTTGGCGTTGGTCATAAGGGCCCCGAGCCGCTCGTCGACCTCCGAACCCTGGCTGGCTTGCTGCTTAAGCGTCAAACTGAATCCTCCTTTGTTGAGTCGTTACTTTTCGGCGTATATGCCGACTGCTTAGGAGCCTTCATCTATGGGTATTGGGTGTCGGGTACAGCCTACGATCAGCCACTTAGGTTACTTACTTCGGTAAAGCTTATTTAGCACGGTAGATAGATTTTCGGTCAGGTACTCGATCACCGCCACGACCTTGGCGTAGTCCATCCGCGTCGGGCCGAGCACGGCCAGCGAACCGCTGGGCTGGCCGTCGACCACATAGCGTGATGACACGATACTGCAGTCCCGGACGTCCTCCTGCTTGATTTCCTCTCCGATGCGCACACTCAGCTTCCCGCCGCAATCTCCGCCGAGAAGCTCGTAACAGAAATTCTCCTGTTCCAGGAGGCTCATCAGAGTCTTGACCCTCTCCACGTTGCTGAACTCGGGCTGGCTCAACATGTTGACCAGTCCGCCCAAATAGATTCTTTCCTCTTTTTTCTTTTCGCTTTCCTGGAGCAGGTCCAAAACCATGTTGACGAGGCTCTTGTGTTTGATGAGTTCGGCGTACAGCTCGCGCATCAGCGTCTTTTTGATGTCGGTGGTATGGCAGCCCTTGATCTTGGCGTTGAAAACCTCGGATATCGTCTTGAGATCCTCGTCGCCGATGTTCTCGGGAATCGCCAGCGTCCTGTGCCTGACCTTTCCCGGCTCCAGGACCACCAGCAGCATGGCCTTGCCGGGAGCGAGGCGTACCAGCTGGACGTAGCGGATTTCGCCGGCGCCCTCGGGGGCCGACACAACCAGGGACGTGTACGCCGTCAGCTGCGACAGGATGTTCCCGGTAAGCTTGATAACCTGGGTGATCCCGTCCACCTTGGCCTGGTAGCTCGCCCGGATCATGTGCTTCTCCTCGTTCGAAAGGGCAGCGGGCTGCATCAGGTGGTCCACGTAGTACCTGTAACCCTTCTGCGACGGGATGCGGCCCGCGGAAGTATGCGGCTGTTCGAGATAACCCTGCTCTTCGAGGTCGGCCATCTCGTTCCGAATGGTGGCGGGGCTGACCCCCATCTGATACTTCCTGGCAATGGTGCGGGAACCTACGGGTTCTGCCGTGGCGATGTAATCCTGGACGATCGCCGACAGAATCTTTTGTTTCCTCTCATCCATGGCCTTAGCTCCCTTTCTTTATTAGCACTCTCCCTCAGTGAGTGCTAACACTCGTGAATAAGATAGCACCCTTCCCTTTATTTGTCAAGATGAACAAAGGGATGCCTTGCCTCGCTGATCTATAGTATATACAAGGAAAACGCGGCTCTTTACGCAAGCCGCGTTTTCATTTCCTGGTCGGCAGCCAACCGGTGCCAGGCACTTACTGCCCAACCGGTGCCAGGCACTTAAGTTTTTAAGTTATTGTCTTTTCCACAAGTCGAAAACCGCATTAGCGGTAAGACCGATGTTCTCCCCGATTTCCTTCAGCGTATACTTCTGTTCTAATGCGAACTCGATATAGCGTCTCTTGTAGGGGGTAAGGTGTCTCCTGCGTGAGCCGGCCTTAATTTGTTGATAGTCGTCAGGACTTGCACCGATATCCATCAGAATAGCGTCCAGCGGCTTCCTTTCCGCTACCTCGGTCCTCGGTCGAACCGTCATTGAGAAGCTCTCCTCCCCTATGACGTCCTGGTCCTCATAATCGGTGTCGTCCTCTTGGGCCATTAGCTCTTGATACTTTTCTAACGCTTTCAATCGATCATCCGCCAGGCAATCCAGGACCATATCAATGTCGACCGGCCAACCCTGTTGCCGGCGATAATAGTTGTCACTGCTGTACGCGTAGTCGGTTGTGGTATCCGATACCCCCGCCGCCACGGGATTACGGTGAATGTACCTGAGTACGGCGAGGAGGTAGCGTTCGTCCTGGATCAGGATCGCCTTGTACCGTCCCTGAAAAACATGTCCCGACCGCTGGTACTTCAAGTTGAAGTGCCGGGCGAAGTTGCCGTTGATCCTGTGCATGATCTTGCTTAAGGGTTTACGCTCTGTCTTTAACAGAAGATGATAGTGATTGCCCATCACCACGTACCCGAAAAGTCTAAACCCCAGCCCCCTTCTGCACTCGTCGATTTGCTTAAGAAGATATGCTTTATCGCTATCGTCCGCAAAGATGTACTCTTGGTTATTTCCCCTCTGAATAACGTGGTATATGGCCCCCTCGTACTCGATCCTCGGTCTCCTGCCCATAAGCAAACCTCCCACTTAATCGTAGCAGGAGGTTACTTCCAACTCAAGCAAAACTTAATAACTTAAGTACCTGGCACGTTTAATTGCACGTTTAATTGAGCTATGGGCACTGGGTATTGGGATGATGTTATTAGAGGAAAGCCTTAAAGACTTCGTTGGCGATGGGAAAGGCGGCATCGGTGAGCCGGATGCTGTGGTCGTCGACCTCGAGGAGTCCCTGCCGGACAAGGCGGGGAATAACGTCCGCGAAGGCTTCCAGGGGGTCCTGGCCGAAACGCGCGGCAAAGGCGGTGCGGTCCAGGCCTTCAATGAGGCGCAAGCCCAGGAAAGCCGTTTCGGCCATCCGCGTGGCCCGGTCCGGGCATTCTTCTTCGACTACCGGGAGCCGGCCCTGGAACAGGCGGGCGGCATATTGCAGCAGGTCGCGTTCGTTGGTCTGGCGGCGGCCGTCCAGGTGCGAGCAGGCCCCGGGTCCATAGCCCACGTATTCCTCGTTGCGCCAGTAGGCCAGGTTGTGGCGGCAGGCGTAACCGTTGCGGGCGAAGTTGGAGATCTCGTACTGGTGCAAGCCGGCGTCTTTCAGGCGGTCCTGCAGGTAGCGGTACATGGCCGCTTCCAAGTCCTCATCGCCGCTTTTCAGGCGTCCCTCGGCCACGAGGTCGGCCAGCCTGGTGCCTTCGTGGATCTCCAAGCCGTAGGCGGAAACGTGCTCGGGCGCCATGTCGATGGCGGTTTCGACAGTCTCCCGCCAGTCATCCATGGTCTGTTCCGGAACGCCGTAGATAATGTCGAGGTTCAGGTTGGCAAAGCCCGCATCCCTGACCATCTCTATGGCTTCCACCACGTCTTTGAACTTGTGTGAACGCCCCAACAGTTGCAGTAGCCGGTCCTGGGCGGCCTGCATCCCGAGGCTGATGCGGTTGACGCCGGCCTTGCGGAGTTCGAGGAGCTTAACCTCGTCGAGTGTTCCGGGGTTGGCCTCCACGGTGATTTCAATGTCCGGGGCAAAAGAGTAGTAACGAGAGAACTGCTCGATAATGCCGGCGACGACCTTCCCGGGCAAGGTTGTCGGGGTCCCCCCGCCGAAGAAAATACTGGCGGCCTCGGCCTCGCCCAGGAGGCCGGCCCGCACCTCGATTTCCTTGGGCAGCACCCGCAGGTACAGGTCGGCGTCCACCCGGTCGAAAGGGTAAGAGGTGAAGTCACAGTAATAGCACTTGCGTTTGCAAAAAGGAACGTGAACGTAAACAGCAACCTTTTTCATTTGTCACCTATGCTGAGCACGGCCATAAAGGCTTCCTGGGGGATTTCGACGTTGCCCACCTGTTTCATGCGCTTCTTGCCCTCTTTTTGCTTTTCGAGGAGCTTGCGCTTGCGGGTCACGTCCCCGCCGTAACACTTGGCTAGAACGTTTTTGCGCAGCGCCTTGATGGTTTCGCGGGCGATGATCCGCTGTCCTATCGCCGCCTGCACCGGTATCTCGAACATGTGTCTGGGGATGAGTTCCCGCAGGCGTTCCACGATGGCCTTCGACCGGTAGTAGGCGTTGTCGCGGTGCACGATCAGGGAAAGAGCGTCCAGCGGCTCGCCGGCGACGAGGATATCCACGCGTACCAGGTCGGCGGGACGGAAACCGAGGATTTCGTAATCCAAGGAAGCGTACCCGCGCGTGGAGGACTTCAGGCGGTCGAAAAAGTCGTAGATGATTTCGGCCAGGGGCAGATGGTAGATCAGCATGACCCTGTCGGCACTCAGATATTCCATGTTGTGGAAAACCCCCCGGCGCTCCTGGCAGAGTTCCATCACCGGGCCCACATATTCCTTGGGCAGCATGATCGTGGCGACCACAAACGGTTCCTCGGTGGTTTCTATCTCTCCGGCCGGGGGCATGTCCGAGGGGTTCTGGATCTCGATCACCCGGCCGTCGGTGCGGGTCACGCGGTAAACGACGCTCGGCGCGGTGGTAACCAGTTCCAGCCCGTATTCCCTTTCCAGCCGCTCCTGGATGATCTCCATATGCAAGAGCCCCAGGAAGCCGCAGCGGAAACCGAAACCGAGTGCGACCGACGTCTCGGGCTCGTAGAAAAGCGCGGCGTCGTTCAGAGCGAGCTTGTCCAGGGCGTCTCGCAGCCGGTCGAAATCTGCCGTATCGATGGGGTACAAACCGCAGAAAACCATCGGCTTGGCCTTGCGGTAGCCCGGCAGGGGTTCGGCGGCGGGGCGGGCAGCTGAGGTGATCGTGTCGCCGACCCGGCAGTCCTTGACGTTCTTGATGCCCGCGGCCACAAAGCCGACTTCCCCGGCCTTCAGGTCCTCCACCACGGCCAGCGCCGGCCGGAAAATACCCACTTCGGAAACCTCGAACTGCTTGCCGGAGGCCATCAGCCGGATGGGCAGGCCTTTCCCGATCCGCCCTTCCATCACCCGGACGTAGGCGATCACGCCCTTGTAGGAGTCGTAATGCGAGTCGAAAACCAGGGCGCGCAGCGGGGCGTCGATGTCCCCCTTGGGAGCGGGGATGTCGCTGACGATGCGCTCGAGAATCTCGTCGACGCCGACCCCCATCTTGGCCGAGGCCAGGATGGCCGAAGAGGCGTCGAGCCCGATGACGTCCTCGATCTCCTTGCGCACCCTGTCGGGGTCGGCTCCGGGCAAGTCGATCTTGTTGATGACCGGGATGATCGTCAGGTCGTGGTCCAGGGCCAGGTAGACGTTGGCCAGGGTCTGGGCCTCAATGCCCTGGCTGGCGTCGACGACAAGCAGGGCCCCTTCACAGGCCGCCAGGCTCCGCGACACCTCGTAGGAAAAGTCGACGTGCCCCGGCGTGTCGATGAGATTCAGCTGGTACTCCCGTCCGTCGCGGGCCCGGTAATGCAGCCGTACGGCCTGCAGCTTGATGGTGATGCCGCGCTCGCGCTCCAGGTCCATCTGGTCGAGGACCTGCTCCTGCATCTCCCGGGAAGAAATAGAGCCTGTATACTCCAGGAGACGGTCGGCCAGCGTCGATTTGCCGTGGTCGATATGGGCGATGATGCAGAAATTGCGGATTTGGTCCTGCTCCCGTGTCACAGACAAAACACCCCATATAAATATCAACATCTTAGTTTATCCGTAACGGGCAGGGCCGGTCAAGCCATATGAGCGTTGAGCATTGGGCTATGGGATATCTGCCTTTTATTGGAAGACGCTTCCCATATGGGGAAACGAGGCGGGGTCAGACTTATGAATTATAGCAATCATGCGTTTGTTCCTGCGATGCGGTTCGTAATCTCTCTGATTATATCGTTACCTCTGAGTCGCCATTCGGTGATCACGGGGACGGCGGGGTCGCGGTCCAGCTCCGACCATGCCGGTTTAAATTCCTTGGGGATTGCGAGAACAAACCCCTCGTTGAGAACCTCGATCCTTACCCTGTCCCCGCCCAGGCGCTCGAAAGCCGCCGCGCGCACGGCGGTATCGTCGCCGAGGGCCCGGTCGAGGTGACCGACACAGGTCGCCGTCCCCCAGGCCAGTCCAACGATTAAGAACAGTATAACGAGCATCATTCCGCGCATTCTTTTTTCGACCCTCGCTCTGGGGTCAGACTTATTAATCTTATAGATATACCTTTTATGGAAACATTTTGGCGAAATGCTAGATTATATTGATGGATAATTAAGGTAAATATATAACAATCATAAGTCTGACCCCGGTTATAGTATCGCTCCTAGTTCTCCATTTCAGACAGGACCGCGGCAAGGACACGCGCAAAAAGCTCGGCGGCGTACGCCGCTTCCGCCCGGTGGTTGTTCACGCCCCCTATCTCGACCAGGATGGCGTGCGGGTGGAGGAACTGGTTGTAGCGCCCCTCCTTGACCCTGACGCCGTATACCAGTCCGGGATACAGTTCCTCGGCCTTTTCGGCGATTTCCTGGGCAAAAGCGTAGTTCTCGCGCCAGTTCGGGAAGGGCTGGCGGGCGTCCGAGCCCACCACCAGCAGGATGGTCGCCGCGCTGCGGCCATTGATGGAGACGACGCTGTACTTCCGGTCGCGCTTGCTGTCACGGTGCACGTCCAGCAAAACGTCGATTTCGGGGTGTTCGTCGAGCATCTCCCTGGCCGTTTCCAGCGATTTCAGGTAGGACTGCGGGTAGGAGGCGTCGTGGACTTTGGCCGAGCGCACGGTATGAATCCCTTGCTGCCGCAGGCATTCTTCGAGGCGGGCGGCCACGTCGACGACCCCGCCCGGCCTGCCGTCCAGGCGTTCCACGCCGTCATCGAGAGGAAAGGTTTCGCCGGTATGGGTATTGTAAATGCCCACCGTCCGCTGGGCGCCGGTCCCGTATGCCTGCTCCGGACTCGCTGCATCGCCGTCTTCCGGCAGATCCATGTAGACGACCTTATCCTCGTCGGTATCCAAAGGCAGCTGGCTGAGGACGATCCCCTGGGGACCCGAAAAATCCACGCCGCAGACCACGCTCAAGGCTATGCGCGCCGTGTCGAGGGGATCGGGGACGTCAGGCCCCCACGCGGGCATGGCCATATCGATGATCAGCTTGGGGTTTTTCACCGTCCAGGCGAGGGCTTTGCCTGTACCCGCCCTGGCCAAACCGGGGAGAAAGATCCAGGCTAAAAGCGCCAGGGCCAACATGAGGGAGACATTGCGGCAGAAACGATGCAAACGCAAAAAAAAGACCCCCCTCCTATCAAATATTTACGCCTTGGAGGGGGGCCATATGCTCTACCGCAGCATGGTGGGGACGAAAGCATCAATAAGGCCGATAACAAACGCAGCGATCAGCGCCCCGATGATGCTGACGGAGAGCAGGCCGGGAATGATGAACTGCGCCAGGTAAATAACCACGGCGGCCACGATGAAGCCTACCAGGCCGCGGCTCTGCGGGGTAACACGGTCACCCAGGAGAAGCTCGGCCAGGTAACCGAGGATCGCGATAACGGCCGCAGCGATCAAGGCTCCGACAAAACCGCCCTTGACCACGAAGCCGGGGGACACCCAGCTCACGATCATCAGCACCAGCGCAGAAACAACGAACCTGATGATGGCTCCCAGCCAATTCTGGCGGATGTTTTGTTCAGCCATCCGTTGCACCTCCTTTCAGACAAATCTGGTTAATAGCATTTGCAAAAAGAAGGAAAACTATACAAAACAGTCATCAGTCGTCGGTCGTCGGCTGTCAGACTACGAACAAATTCGCTGCATTGGGACTTCAATCTTCATCCCAGTGCTCAGTGCGCAATAGCCGGCTGCGCCGGCTATTGCATTTTGGTACCTTGCGTGTTAAAATCGCCGTTGGGAGGTGAGAACGTGGCCAAGAACCGCTCGGCGATGAAGAGAGCCAGGAAAATCGAAAGACGTACGCTTCGCAACAAAATGTTGAGGTCAAGCCTGCGCACCTCCATCAAGAAGTTTGAGCAGTCCTTAACCGCAGGTGCCGAGGACGCCCAGGAAAAGCTCAAGAAAGCCCTGGTGGCTATCGATAAAGCGGTGACCAAGGGGATCCTGCACAAGAACACGGCGGCGCGCAAGAAGTCCCGCCTGACAAAAAAGCTCAACGCAACGTCCTAGTTTTAGATGTTAGACTTAAGACGTAGGATGTAGGACGTAAGAGGAGAAACCAAAGGTTGGTGGCCTAGAATCCGAAGGAATTCGCTCCGCGAATTCCTTTTAATTTTGGGAGCATTGAGCCTTGGGCATTGGGGATGGCCGTAAACGGCCTGAAGTTGGATGTTCGATATCGGATGCTTGAAGTACCGCGGACGACCGTCCTGGTTACCTGTACGACGTACGGCTAACGACGTATAGCGTGGAACCTACGTCCTATGTCCTACGACTTATGTCCAATATGAGGTCGGTGAGCGCCGGGAGAAAGTCCCGCCGTCCCTTCTTCACGTCCGCGTCGATCCGCAAGACCCCCTCAAGGGCATCCATAACCGGCTGCACCCCCAGCAGTTTCCGCTGACGGAGCATCTTCTGCACCGCGAAAGGCGGGATACGCAGCCGTGAGGCTATCGCGGCCGGGGCCAGGCCGTCGCGTGCCAGTTCGTCGACGGCCAGGATCATCCGCAGCTGGCGGGCCAGCAAGGCCAAAACGGCAAAAGGCGATTCACGGGCCTGGAGCAGCGTGCGGATACCCTGCACCGCCTTGCCCGCCTTCTTTTCGGCGATAGCGTCGACAACGGCGAAGACCGTCTCCTCGGCCGAGGGAGGCACCAGGTTCCGCACGTCATCCTCGGTGATCGAATTCCGTTCCCCGACGTAGCAAAACAGCTTGGCGCATTCCTGTTCGAGGCCTGCCAGGCCCGCCGCGGAGGCGGACGCGGTCAGAAGCCGTACGGCCGCGCCGGTAAACTCCTTGCCGGCTTCCCTGGCCCTCTTTACGAGCCAGCGCTGGACATCATCGAGGCTCAAGGGGGCAAAATCGATAACCCGGGCATGCTGAACAAGGGCTTTGGCCAGTTTCTTCCGCTTGTCAAGCTGTCCGGGCCTGACCAGTACCAGGCACGTCGTGGGGTACGGGTTCCCAACGTAACGCGCGAGGGCATTGACGCCCGCCGCGTCTTCCCCCCGCCTGCCGCCCGTCCCCTCGCCTATCGAGGGGGCGTTTTTGACCACGACCAGCCTCCACCGGCTGAACACCGGCGGGGTCTCCGCCGCCGCGACGACGGCCATCAGGTCGGCGGTATCACCGTCGAAGGAGTCGTAGTTGAACGAGGCCGTGGCCGGTTCGAGCAGCGCAGCGTAAAGCAGCTCGACGGCCTTCTGCTGCAGGTAGGCTTCCTCGCCGTGAAACACGTAGACAGAGGCGATTTCCCCGGACTTGATTTCGGCATCGAGATTTAAATAGTACCTCATTCGCGCTCCAGTTTGGCCATGATCGCCTCAACCTTGCCCGCCATGGTCAAGGCCTTGTCCCGGCGGTCGTCGATCTTGAGCGTCGTGACCACGCGCTGGACGCCGCCGGCAAACGGAGCCTCGTGCATCCGCCTGACGACGCGCAGGATATCGTCCAGGGGACCTTCAACGACCGTACCCATCGGCGTCACGCGATAGTCCAGGCCGCTCTGGTCAAGCACGCGAACGCAGTCGGCGACATAGGCGCTGACGCTGGCCGTCGGGGTGCCAACGGGCAGCACGGAGATTTCGGCAACCGCCATCATCCATCCCCCCGATAAAGAAGTTAGAGGCCGGACATCCGCAGTCGGACTCGATGAAATGCGCTGGAGCGAATTTCTATCTTGGAACGGCCCATTATTGGGGTAATCTTATCACGAGGCTGCTCGCGTCCTCAACACGGCTTCAGTCTCAGGTTTGAAAGCAAAGGCGGCTTGTCTGGCGTGACGCGATTATTTAGTATTAATATGAAAAACCTGTTAGGACTTCTTGGCATAATAAAACGCACATAACCAAACCGCCGGATTTCCTCCAGGCTGACGCGGAGAAAGGGTGAATGGCATTGCTGAGAGAGGTTGATAAGGGCCGGACCTTCGTCGGGCGCCTGCAAAAAGGAGACGATCTGCTTATAGCCTTGGGAGAGATCTGCTCCAAAGAAAAGATCGTCCTCGGTGAAGTCCGTGCCATCGGCGCGTTGTCCAGGGCGCGGATCAGTTACTATAACCAGAAACAGCGTTCCTATGAAACCATAGAGTTCCCCGAAGCCACCGAGCTGGTTGCCCTGGTGGGCAACATCTCGCTGAAAGACGGGGCGCCCTTCGTTCACGCCCACGTGACTCTTGCCGACGAGGAAGGACGGGCCTTCGGAGGGCACCTGGTGAACGGCTGCGAGGTGTTCGCCTGCGAGTTCGTCATCCAGGAGCTTGTCTCGGCCATGACCTTCGAACGCGGCATGGACGAGGATACCTGGCTGGCCCTCTGGCGAAGGGAGTAATCGCTTGGCTTTGTCAAAGCGGCGGGCATCGAGAGGTGAGAAGTCAGAGGTGATACGGGGCGGCCGGTCTTAACCCGTACCCGGCGGCCGTCACTCTCGATGATTACGGCGCCGTCCCTGTCAGTGCGCAAGACCCTGATTCCCCGCTTCTCAAGCAATTCCAGAGTATCCTTTCTGGGCAGCCCAAAGCGGTTCTCCCGACCTACGGAGATAACAGCCACCTTTGGTTGAACCCTGTCCAGGAAGTCAGGACGGCAGGTACTTCCATGATGGGGTATCTTCAAGATATCGGCCTTTAGGGGAAAACCACCCTGCAGAAGGCGTTCCTGTCCCTCGGACTCCAGGTCCCCCGTTAGCAGAAAGACAACACTGCCGTATGCCACCCTTAACACCGCCGAGTTGTTGTTCTCGTCCGCCCCGGTTCCCCGCAGCGGTTGTTGCGGGGGACCCAGGAAGGCGATGCCCAGAGCGGGGTCGACGGCCGTCCGGTCTCCTGCTTCAACCGGGTAAAGGTCTATGCCCTGACCCCTGATCCAGGTCAGCAGGGGAAACCCTTCACCGTCACGGTCAAGAGCCGGTGCAGGTACGGCTAAAGCGTTCACCTTCAGCCCGCTGACCAGAGCCCGCGCCCCGCCGGCGTGGTCCTCGTGCAGGTGAGTAATAACCAGCAGGTCGATCCGGTTGATACCCAGTTTCTTAAGGTAAGGAAGAACCACCTTGTCTCCCGCCCCTGAACCTGATTCAAACTCGCCCGGCCATCCCCCGCTGTCAATTAACAGGTTCTTCCCTCCGGGGGTGCGCAGGAGAATACTGTCCCCCTGCCCCACATCGATGAAGTGGACTTCCAGGGTACGGTCGACCGGGAAAAACCAGACCGTTGCGGTAAGTACCAGTAACACTACCACAAACTTTCTCCCGCCGGCAAACAGTGCCCCGAACCTTGCCCGCCACTCCCGATCCGCAGCCGCCCGGACAGCGGCCCACAAGACGGCAAACCAGATCCCGATCACCCACGGCGCCGGAGAAGCAACAACAGGAGCGGCACCGGGAAGGAGAGCAATCCACCGGACCGCCCCTGTAAAGAGGTCCACCAGCAGCCCTGTAAAAGGTCCGATAAGCCATGCCAGCCAAGGAACCACCGCACCAACCAGCCCCGCAATCATGCCCAGAACGAAAATCAGGCCGACCAGGGGAACAACCACCCAGTTAGCCAGCAGGCCGTAAGTCGAATAAAGGTTGTAGTAGTAGGCGATCAGGGGCCAGGTCGCCAACTGTGCAGCCACGGGTACAGCTATGAACCAGCCCCAAGCCGTTCTCCAGGGGACACCTATCCTCCCGGCCAGGTGTTCGCAACCCCTTACAAGTTCCGGGCCGATGAACAGAATCCCCCAGGTGGCGGCAAACGAAAGCTGGAACCCGGCGCTATAGAGCGCAAAGGGATTAAGGATCAGGATCAGCAGCGCGGCCACGGCCATTGCCGTGGGCCAGTCCCGAGCCCGACCAAGCTGCTGGGCTCCCAACAGCATCATCCACATCACCGAAGCCCTCAAGACCGGCGGCTGTAGCCCGACAATCAAGGCATAAACAGAAAGCACTGCTGCTGCACCGACCATTGTTGACAATGGTCCCGCACGTAACTGCCGCGCCGCAAACAGCACTATTCCGACCAGGAAACCTACGTGCAGACCGCTGACACTTAGGACGTGGGCCACCCCGGTGGCTGCGAACACGGCAGAGAGGTTTTGCGGGATGATACTGCGTTCTCCCAGGGTAATCCCCGCGACCACCACCGCCTGATCTTCATTCAACGCTTTGTATAACCCGCCAACGAGCTTCTCTTTTAGGCCCGAGGCGAGAGCCCGGATCCTCCCGTCCGTACTGTCCAATCTCACTGCCTGACCGTCCCCGCGCACCCGGAGCAGCATGCCCACGCCTTGTCGCTCCAGGTATGTCCGGTAGTCAAAGGCTCCGGGGTTGCCCGCGCTTTCCGGCAGGACCAGTTTTCCCTTAACCCGAATCAGGTCGCCGTAACGGAAAGAGTAATCGGGCAACACAACGACAACTCTGCCGGATGCCGGTCCCTGTCTTGGCCCGATGGCCAGGCGCTTTACTTCGAGAATGTACATTATTCCGTTTCGCCGGTAATCAGGCTCCTCCGCCACCACTCCTTCCACGGTTACGAAGTGACCGTCCAAAGCTCGCAATGGTCCTTCTACTGTACTTCTGGCTTGCAGCGCCGCCCCGCTGCCGGACAGGAGGAAAACAAGGAAAAAGAGCCCGCAACTGATCGCAAAGGCTCTTTTATGGGTGATGACGGCGGCAACAAGGCAGGCAACGGCGAGACCGAGGATCACTATAACGGGTAGAGTGATGAACCCCGACAGCAGGATGCCGGCTCCGAAGGCCACAACAGCATGGACAAGGGGGCGCGCTACAGGTGCTTGCATTTCAGCGGACTGTGATCAGCGGTCGCAATTCCGCCATTTTGCTCTCGCCTATTCCGGGAACGTTTTGCAGGTCGTCAACTGACAGGAAAACACCGTGTTCCTGGCGGTACTGGATAATCCGTTGGGCAAGGGTGGGACCGATACCAGGCAGCCCGTCAAGAACCGCCGCATCGGCGGTGTTAATATTGACCAGGGCAGACTGAGGCCCCGTTCCGCCGGGAACCCCTGACGCAGGTGGATCAGGCCGGACCTCGGGGACGAGGATTTTCTGGCCGTCCTCCAAAAGGGCGGCAAGATTGAGCGCGTCGATATCCGCCGCGGCCTGCGGTTTTGCTTTCAGGACAGCGTCGTTGACCCGGGCTCCCTGTTCGAACTCGTAGACCCCGGGTTGCTGCACCGCCCCGGTAACATGCACAAGAATCTTGACCGGAGGCGCGTCACCATCAATCACAGCCGCTCCTGGATGAGCGGTACCCCTTACGGCCGCATACTTATACCCGATCCCGAAGATGATCACCACCGCCAGAACGGCCAGAGCTAAGTATTCTTTGCGCATACTGCTCAGCTCCACTCCGACTCCAAGTTTTGCCATATTTCACCGTGGATCTACAAATTCCTGCCGCCATCATCCCTTTCTTGAACCCAGAGTGTGCCGTCCGTATTGACCATAGCCAGAAACACCTGTTCGGGGCGCATACCCTTTGCTGCCAACAGTTCTTTGAGTTGTGATGCAGAAACTCCGGCCCTCGCCAGGTTGTCATCGTACACCGTTCCATCAGAGATGAGCACATAAGGATAGCGCGTTGGACGGTCCCCCTCCCGGGGGATGACACTAAGCTGCCCCGAGTTCTCCAGGACGGCAAAGGCCACCCTCCGCAAATCGGGATGGCCTTCCTGCCTCAACTGTTCCAGGATTTCGTCGAGGTTATAACGCGCCGAACGCATTTCCCGGATGTCGAAACGTCCGTCCTTAATCACAACCTGGGGAACACCGCTCAAGAGCCGCCGCAAGGTCTCCCAGCGCAAGGCCGCGGAAGCGAAAAAGATTTCGAGAATAACCAGGACACTGACCGGAAGCAGCCCATGCCACAGTGGAATGTCAGGATTCTCAAGGGGCATCGCCGCCAGCTCGGCGATGATGATGGCCACTACAAAATCAAACGGGGAAAGGTGCCCGATCTCCCGCTTGCCCATCAAACGTAAGAGAAACAGGACAACAATGTAAGTGAATACCGTCCGGAGGATGACGCTCAGTATGGTCAACGAGTACACCCCGATGGCGGCTTTGGGCTTTGCTTAGTTTATCTTGCCTCCTGCGCGGCCGGATAAGTAGATTCTGCTGAAAAAGTAACCTTACGAGCGGTGTGCTGTACCGGGGCATTATCTTTGGTCACTGTGTCCGCGCCAAGGAATGAACTCGCTCGCCTCGGGCGGCGCCGAAACTCGCCTGCTTTCGCGGGCGAAAAACACGTCGCCGCTATTCTTCGGCTCGCTGCGTTCTTTGAACCGGCTCCCAATGAGACCTCCGATAATGCCCCGGCGCCCGCCAAGAGGAATTCTTCAGCGGAATCTGAGCGACAAAAACGGCCCAGCCTTGTAGACTGAACCGTTCCTTGCCGCTTGGGCAAAAGCCGAAGAGTATAGTCTTGCGCATTGGCCCGTTGGTTTGAGAGGGAAGGAGACTACCGGCTGCCGGGCCGCTATGCGGACGCTAGGCCCTCGCCCAGGTAGGCGTTCCTCACGCTCTCGTCGGCCTGCAGTTCCTTGGCCGGGCCGGAGAGCACGACGCGTCCCGTCTCCAGCACGTAGGCCCGGTGAGCGATCTCCAGGGCCATGTAGGCGTTCTGCTCGACCAGGAGAACGGTCGTTCCCTGCCGGTTGATGTGCGTGATGATCTCGAAGATTTCCTCCACGAGGATCGGGGAAAGGCCCATCGACGGCTCGTCAAGGAGCAGGAGCTTGGGCTTGGACATCAGGCCCCTGCCGATGGCCAGCATCTGCTGCTCGCCGCCCGACAGCGTACCCCCCAGCTGCCTGGCCCGCTCCTTAAGCCTCGGGAAACGGGAGAACACCTCTTCAAGGGAGGCCTCGATCTCGCCCTTATCCTTCCGGGTATAAGCGCCCATCATAAGGTTCTCGTAAACCGTGAGCGAACCGATGATCTTGCGGCCCTCAGGTACGTGGCTGATGCCCATGGCCACTATTTTGTGCGGCTTCTCATTGGTGATCGGCTTGTCCTCGAAAACAATCTCCCCGCTGCGCGCCCGGTTCAGCGCGGAGATCGTGCGCAGGGTCGTGGTCTTGCCGGCCCCGTTGGCGCCGATCAGGGTGACGATCTCCCCCTGGTCGACCTCGAACGAGATGCCGTGCAGGGCCTGGATGTTGCCGTAGAATACGTTGAGGTCTTTGACAACAAGCATTACGCCGCCGCCCCCTTACCCAGATAGGCCTTCAGCACCTTGGGATCCTTGCGGACTTCGTGCGGCAGACCCTCGGCGATGATCACGCCGAAGTCCATCACCACGACGCGCTCGCACAGGTTCATGACCAGTCCCATCTGGTGTTCGATAACCAGCACGGTAAGGTCGAACTTTTCCTTGACAAAACGGATCAGCTCGACCAGTTGGAGAACCTCCGACGGGTTCATCCCTGCGGCCGGCTCGTCGAGCAGGAGCAGTTGCGGCTCCAAAGCGACAGCCCGGGCGATTTCCAGGCGCCGCTGCGCGCCGTACGGCAGGCTCTTGGCCTTCAGATGGGCGCGGTCATCCAGGCCCAACGTCTCAAGCAGATCGAAGGCCTGCTCGGTAACGCGCTCCTCCTCGGCCCGGAAGCGGGGGGTCCGGAAGACGGCGTCGATCAGGTTGTACTTGACACGAGGGTGAAAGGCGGCGCGAACGTTATCCAGCACCGTGTTCTCCGGGAAAAGCCGGATGTTCTGGAACGTGCGCGCGATCCCCATTTGCGCCACCTGGTAGGGCTGAAGCCCGACGATTGGCTGCCCGTTAAGGGTCATCGTGCCGCCCGTCGGCGGGAAATACCCGGTGATCAGGTTGAAAACCGTGGTCTTACCGGCGCCGTTGGGACCGATCAGGCCGACGATCTCCCCCCGCTCAATGGACATGGTAAAATCGCTGACGGCCTTAAGCCCCCCAAAGTTGATGGATAGGTCCTTAACCTCGAGCAGCGACACGGTTAACCCCCTTCCTGCTGATCTGCGGCTTCAGGAAACCGTACTCGATGCCGCCGAAAATACCTTGCCGGCGGACAAGAATGGTGACAATCAGAATAAGAGCGTACAGGACACCGCGAAAGTCCAGGAACTGCTCTCCAAGGACGATACGCAGGACCTCCAGCAAGAAGACCCAGCCTACCGCCGTGATGATGGTCCCTGTCAGGCTGCCCAGCCCCCCGAGAACCACGATAAGCAGGTAGTTGATTGACCAGAGAAAGTCAAAGCTCGTCGGGTGCAGGAACGGATAGCGGAAAGCGTAAAGCGCCCCGCCCAGCCCGGCGAGGGTGCAGCCCAGGACAAAGGCGACCATCTTGTATTTGAAAGGGTTAATGCCGACTACGTTGGCGGCCACCTCATCTTCACGTATTGAAGTAACCGCACGCCCGTAGCTGGAGTGGACGAAGTTGCGGCACAATATGATAGTCAGGATGAAAATAATAAAAATGATGTCAAACGTCGCGAACTGCGGAATGCCGAACATCCCCCGGGCGCCGTTCAGCATCGGGATGATCCTGTCAGAGTTGTTGAAGCCGACTGTAACGATGATGCCGAAGCCGAGCGTAGCGATACCCAGGTAGTCTGATTTCAGGCGCAGTACCGGAAGGCCGATAAGGTAGGCGATAAACCCGGCCACGAACGCGCCGAACACCAAGGCCACGAACATTATCGGCAAGCCCGCGTCGGCGTACGTCTTGCCGACCAGTCCCGCCGCATAGGCCCCAAGTCCGGCAAAGGCGGCATGGCCGATGGAGAACTGTCCGGTGAAGCCGTAGATGATACTTAAGCCCAGGGAAATGATCGCCACAATCAGGCCGTTATCTAGAATGCGGGCCCAGTATGGGTTAAGATACCCGGTGACCAGGGCCGCCTTCACCATGAGGTAAACAAGGACCGCCCCGCCCAGGAACAACAAGGCTTGTCTTCTGCTTTCCGCCACGTGGACCAACCCTTTCTATACCTTCTCCGGCACGTTCTTGCCGAGGATGCCGGACGGTCTAATCAACAGGACAAGGATCAAGATGGCAAAAGCGATGGCATCGCGCAACTGCGAGGAAATGTACGCCGCGGTCATGGTCTCGACCTGGCCCATAATCAAGGCCCCCAGCATGGCGCCCGGAATCAGTCCGATGCCGCCGAGAACTGCAGCCGTGAAGGCCTTCAAGCCGGGCATAATCCCCATAAAGGGCCAGATCTGCGGGTAGGCGATGGCGTAGAGAACCCCGCCGACGGCGGCCAGCATCGAGCCGATCGCGAAAGTGATGGAGATCGTCTTGTCCACATCCACGCCCATCAGGCGGGCGGCATCGTGATCGAAAGAGACCGTCCGCATCGCCGAACCAATCCTGGTCCGGTAGACGATGTACTGCAGGAGAACAAGCATGAGAATGACGGTCACGAAAATAATCAATTGAATATTGGTAATGGTTAGGCCGCCGAGATGCCAGGCGATATCCTTAAAAGGTCTCTGTACGACCTGGTAGTTCGGCCCGAAAACAAACTTGAGGCTACAGAAGTATTCCAGGAAGAACGACACGCCGATAGCGCTGATCAGTGCCGCGATTCTGGGCGCGTAACGCAGCGGGCGGTAGGCGATGCGTTCAATGGACATGCCGAGGATGGCGCAAACCGCCATCGCCACCATAATGGCCACCGGCCAGGGGAGGCCCCAGTGGCTGAACCCGAGAAAGCCGATGAACGCGCCCACCATAAACACGTCGCCGTGGGCGAAGTTGATGAGCTTGACGATGCCGTAAACCATGGTGTACCCCAATGCGATCAGGGCGTACACCATACCAAGCTGCAAGCCGTTGATGACTTGTTGCAGAAAAGCTTCCAAAACCAAATCCCCTCCCCAATAACCCGCTAGGATACTATCATAAAATACAAAAATCTTCAACAATGAAGTCAGATGCCGGAAGTCAGAGGTTGGAGACTCCGACCTCCGGTCTCTAACCTCTCTTGCTGCCGGCCTTTATAGTCGCACCGGTTGTAGACAAAGTTATCGGGGAAAGGGCTAAAGCCCTTTCCCCGATGCATCATCGTTTGGATTTAAGGATTGACGCTCTTTACGAAGACCTGCTTGCCGTCCTTGATCTGCAGGATGGCAGCGGACTTCACGGGGTTGTTGTTCTCGTCGTAAGTAATGCTGCCGCTGACGGTCTGGAAGTTCTGCAGGGCCTTGATGGCGTCCTTGATCTTCGCGGGATCGCTGGAGTTGGCATCTTCGATGCCCTTCAGCAGGATGAGGGTGGCGTCGTAGGCCAGGGTGGCCAGAGCATCCGGCTTGGCGCCGTATTTGGCCTCGTACTTCTTAACCCACTCCTGGACCTCGGGACGCGGGTCTTCCGGGGAGTAGTGGTTGGTGAAGTAACCGCCCTCCATCGCCGCAAAGTCGAGTTCCGAGGAGTCCCAACCGTCGCCGCCGAGGAAGACGGCCTTGATGCCCTTTTCACGGGCCTGCTTGCCGATCAGGCTGACCTTCTGGTAGTAGTCGGGCAGGTAGAGGACGTCGATGTCGAGCTTGGCGATGTTGGTAAGCACGGCCGAGAAGTCGGTGTCCTTATCGGTGTAAGCTTCGGTGGCGAGGACCTGGCCTCCGCCCTTAGTGAAGGCTTCGGTGAAGAAGTCCTTCAGCCCGATGGTGTAGTCATTACCCTGGTCGAAGAGGATGGCCGCTTTCTTCGCCTTGAGCTCGTCGAGGGCGAACTTCGCCGCGACGGTGCCCTGGAACGGGTCGATGAAGCAGGCGCGGAAAGCATACTCCTTCAGCTTGCCGTCGGCAACGGTGACAGCCGGGTTGGTCGCCGTCGGGGTTACCATCACAACGCCGTTGCCATTGGCAACTTCGGAAATGGGAATGGTGCACTTGGAGGTAACCGAGCCAATGATGGCCTGAACCTTGTCCTGGGTGATCAGCTTGGTGGCTACGTTGACGGCCTCGGTGGCGTCGTTGCGGTCGTCGGCGGTAACGGTCTTGATGGTGAAGTCGCCGACCTTGTAGTTTCTCTCTTCCAGTGCCAGCAGGAACGCGTTCTTGGTGGATTCGCCGAAGGTCTTAACGTCGCCGGTCAGGGGGCCGATGAAACCGATGGTGATAACCTTCTCGCCTTCAGCAGCCTTTTGGTCGCCGGCTTTGTCACCGCCGCCGCAACCGGCCGCTACCAGGGCTACCGACAGCAACAACACCGTCAGCAGCACCATCCACTTGGATAGCTTCACTAACAGTCCCTCCCATAACATGAATTTAATATCATTGACAGAAGCAGTCTGTTACCGGTAACGGTAAACACCACCTCCCGCCAAGAACATCCAAAAAACCATCGTTTGCAGGATGTAAGGTCCGGCAGCTGATCGGTAAATATTCTGTGATAACTACCGTCTCTCCTGCAACAACCCGCCCCGCCGCGCGGGGAAATTTTCTTGCCGGCCGTAATCGCAACAGCAGATGCTTATTTGACATTTTGTACGACAATTCCTTCTACCGAATAGAACAAAACAAGCTGGCAGATGTTTTTAGCGTTCGGCCGGGGACGAAGCGATATTCGGCTTCACCTTTCTCACGCCGCCCATCGGCCTGTCGACGTCCCCTGTATACCTGGGAATCACGTGAAAATGCAAATGCCAGATGGTCTGTCCCGCGCAAGCCCCGTGGTTGACGCCGATATTGTAGCCGTCCGGCCTGAACTTCTCGTCGAGCAGTTTGCGCACGTCCTTGATCAGGCTGTAGCAGGCCACGATCTCCTCGTCAGTGGCGTCAAAGAACCCCGGAAAGTGGCGTTTGGGAATCACCAACACGTGACCCGGGTTAACGGGGTACTTATCATAGACGGCATAGGCCAGGGCGTTTTCGCAAACAAAGTTGTCGCGCGGCATGGAGCAGAAAAGGCATTCCGGCACGGCTGGATTCCCTCCGTCTACCCTGAAAATAGTCCTTGCTATTCGGGTCTGGGTTTATCACCGCAAGTGACTTTGCTCAAGCTTCGAAAACCGTTCTTAGCGAAGGAGAGGTCAGCGTGGCCGCCGACGAGGACGTCCGCGGGCGCTTCCGCCGTCGCAGCGTCGGCCGTACGCTTGCCCTCGGCTCACTGCGCATTCTTGATTTATACTCCCAACGTTCGCTGCGGCCAAGGCCTCGGCGCGTACTTGGGTAACCTGCTGAAAATTACACCCGCGAACAATCCGCAGGAGGCCTGCCACACTCCGAACCGAGCTTAGGCAACCATCAAGAGGCCGTTCAAAAGCGAGCATGGCACGGAAGGCGAGGAGTCCAGCGCGGAGCGTACTGGATGTACGTGAGCACTGGACGTCGATGCCTGACAAAGCCGGGCGAAGCTTTTCAACGGCCTTATAGAACGGTCGAAGCGGAGCACGGAGCGTCGGGGATAACCCAGACCTGCTGCAACCGTTTTTCAATGTCTGTGGTGCTGCATTTTGCAGGATGGGGGTCTTTAAATTTCACTACCAGCATAAAACGTTATGCTTTACCCATGCAATACCTGGCGCCCTTGGAGCGTTGGAGAATTCGGGCAGCGAATACTTTTGAGTCCGATGTCCGACATCCGAACATCCGGCCTTCTTCTTGATGGTTTTGTTTATGCTTTTTTGTCATAATTTAAGGGAAAGTCCTAATGCGGGCTGTGCCCGCGCACTGGGCGCTCGGCTGCCGGCACTGAGATGTATCTCGGGGCTTGGGGACGGCCCGTCAGGTTCACCCTTATCCGAATGCCGAATGCTGAATGCCGACTGCTATATTTTTAAGGAGGAGTCATGGCGAAAAAACAAAAAAAGGTACCGGTCGTCCTTTTCCTGTCCCTGGCCTTAAACCTCGCGCTCGGGGCCTACGTCTTGTTCGGGTCCGGCGCCCCGGCGGGGGACCGGCCCGTTTCAGGCGGGGAAACCCGGCGGCTGACAAACGAAATCGCCGCCCTGAAGCAAGAGATAACCCAGCTCCGGGCGGAGAACGAGAAACTGCGGAAAAACGCCGGGCAGGCGCCCCAAACCGTGACCCCGGACAGCCAGGACCAGACGGTTTACTCCTGGTATTTCCGCCGCAACAGCGAGCACAAGCCGCCGACGACGGACGCCGCCTTCGTGCGCATGTTCAACAACGGCAAGGGCCTCTACCTGGGCGATACCGCGTCCAGGAAGATTTACCTGACCTTCGACGAGGGCTACGAAAACGACTACACCAGCCACATCCTTGACGTCCTCCGGGACAACGAGGTACCGGCCGTTTTCTTTGTCACGGGTCCATACGTGAGGAGCCAGCCTGAACTCGTCAAGCGCATGGCCGTGGAAGGGCACGTCATCGGCAACCACACCCAAAACCATCCTTCGATGCCCAAGGTCAGCAACACCGTGCTGCGGGACGAGATCTTAAGCGTCCACGAGCAGGTCAGGAGCCTGACCGGCCGGGAAATGCGTTTCCTGAGGCCCCCGATGGGCGAGTTCAACCAGCGAACCATCGACCTAACGGCCCAACTGGGCTACAAGACGGTGTTCTGGAGCATGGCCTACAAGGACTGGGATGTGCAGAACCAGCCCGGGCGCGAGGCCGCCGTCAAACACGTCCTGGACAACGTCCACCCGGGAGCGGTCATCCTCCTTCACGCCGTCTCCCAATCCAACGCCGAAGCCCTGGACACGATCATTAAGCAATTGAAAGCGCAGGGCTACGTCTTCGGTTCACTGGAAGAATTGCGGTAGGGTTATCGAAAATGTAGTTGCTTTTTTCACAAAGGTGGAGTATAGCTTGTATTGAGCGCTGAGCACTGAGCATTGAGGGGATTTATTGTGCGCATCACTATTATCGGTGCCGGGAAAGTGGGCAGCGAGATCGCGCGTCGCCTGGCGGAGGACAACCACGACATCGTCGTCATCGACCGGGACGAGGCCAAGCTCACCAAAATCGAGCAGCAGATGGACGTCATGGTGGTGAAGGGGAACGCCTCCAGCGCCTCCGTCCTCAAGCTGCCCGAAGTTTTGCAGAGCGACCTGGTGGCCGCCGTGACCAACTCCGACGAGGTGAACATGATCGCCTGCATGATGGCGAAGAAACTGGGCGTGCCCAGGACGGTCGCCCGCATCCGCGACCCCGTGTACGCCCGGGATCTGGTTGTCTCCAAGGAGGACCTGGGGCTGGACCTGATCGTCAACCCCGAATACAGCGCCGCCCTGGAAATCGCGCGCCTGCTGACCGTTTCCCTGCCGGTGCACACCGAGCCCTTTGCCGACGGGAAGGTACAGATGGCTGACGTCAGCGTGGACGATTCGCACCGCCACGTTGTAAACAAACGCCTCATGGACATCAACGTGCCGGAATCCTGCCTGATCGTCGGCATCTCGCGCAAGGGGCAGATGATCGTCCCCGGCGGGCACGATACGATCCTGCCCGGCGACACCCTCTACCTCATCGGTCACGTGGACAGCGTTAACAAGTTCGCGGCCAAGCTGAAGAGAAAGCGCCACCAGAAAACGACCAACGTCATGATTCTCGGCGGGGGCCGCATCGGCTTCTACCTGGGGGAAAAACTCTGCTCGCTGGGCCTGAAACCCAAAATCATCGAGCAGGACCCCGAAAAGTGCCGCGACCTGGCCGAACGCCTACCGGACGCGCTCATCCTCCAAGCCGACGGCTCGGACATCGAACTCTTAAAACGCGAAGGGATCAAGGAAATCGACGGGTTTGTGGCCGTCACCGGTTTCGACGAGGAAAACCTGCTCATATCCCTGCTAGCTAAACAGTTAGGAGCCAAGCAGGTCATCGCCAAGGTGAGCCGCCCGAGCTATACGTCCCTGATCGAGCAGCTCGGCGTCGACGCCGCCATCAGCCCGCGGCTGATCATGGCCAGTGCGATCCTGCGCTACATCCGCGGCGGCCGCCTGCTCTCCCTGGTCCTCTTGCTCAACGGCCAGGCGGAGGTCATCGAACTGATCCTGCACCCGGACAGCCGGACGGTGGGGAAACCATTAAGCAAGCTCGGACTGCCCAAGGGCATCATCATCGGGGCCATCAAGAGAGGCAACCAGATCATCATCCCCAAGGGCGACGTCGTCCTGAACGGCAACGACCGGCTCGTGGTCTTCGCCGTCGGGCACCACGTCAGCGAGATCGACGGCCTGTTGAATGTAGGGGGAGTTCTGTCTGAATAGGCAGCTCATTTTAAAAACCCTGGGCATCCTGCTGCTGGCCGAGGCCGCGGGCCTGCTGGCCAGCCTCGGTATCGCCGCATACGACCGGGGTCCCGACGTACGGGCCTTTATCATTTCTTTTGCTGTCACGGCCCTTGCCGGAGCGGCCCTGGCCACCCGCAAGGTGAACTACCAGGACGTCGGCTACCGGGAAGGGTTCGCCGTCGCCGCCCTCGGCTGGCTGACGACGGCGCTTTTCGGATCGCTGCCCTTCATCCTCAGCGGGGCCATCCCCCATCCCGTGGCCGCCTTCTTTGAAACCATGTCCGGCTTCACCACCACGGGCGCATCCGTAATTCCCGACGTGGAGGCCCTGCCGAAGGGCATTCTCTTCTGGCGCAGCCTTACCCACTGGCTCGGCGGCGTCGGAACGGTCGTCCTCGTAGTCGCCCTCATTCCTTCGTTGCGTATCGCCGGAATGCAGTTTTTCCGGGCCGAGGTCACCGGGCCTACCAAGAGCAAGGTTCTCCCGCGTGTCGCCCAGACCTCCCGTGAGCTGTATAAAATATACCTGGTTCTTACTCTCCTGGAGATCCTGGCCCTGCGCATCGCCGGCATGCCGTGGTTTGACAGTTTCATTCACACCTTCGGGACGGTAGCGACCGGCGGATTCTCCAACAAAAACCTCAGCGTGGGGGCTTACAACAGCCTTGCCGTCGAACTGATCATCGTTTTCTTCATGCTTTTGTGCGGGATAAACTTTGCCCTGCACATCCGGGCCATGCAGGGTAAGCCTCAAGCCGTCTGGAAGGACCGGGAGACACAGGTTTACCTGGGCATCGTTCTCGCCTCCGTGATCTTCATCAGCGTCAACCTGGCCATGCTGATGGACCTTGAGCCCGGTACAGCAATACGCCAGGCGCTCTTTCAGGTCTCGTCCGTCATCACGACCACCGGTTTCGCCACGGCCGACTTCGACCGGTGGCCTGATTTCAGCCGCATGATTTTAGTCATTCTGATGTTCGTCGGGGCCTGCTCCGGGTCAACCGGGGGCGGTATAAAAGTGATCAGGATGATGGTGCTGTGGAAACTGGGGATCAGGCAACTGCAGAAACTGATCCACCCGCAGGCCGTGATCCCGGTGCGCATCGGGCGGGCCGTCGTTCCCTCCGAGGTCACCGATAGCGTGCAGGCCTTCTTTATTCTTTACATCGGCATTTTTATCGGCGCAGTGCTCTTTATGGCAGGCATCGGTCTCGACTTTGTCAGCGCGCTGACCGCGGTGGCGGCTACCCTGGGCAACGTCGGCCCCGGCCTGGGCGTCGTCGGCCCGATGACCAACTATGCGGGCATTCCCGCCGCGGGGCAACTCCTGCTGTCCCTTTGCATGCTCCTCGGCCGCCTCGAGCTCTTCACCGTTCTCGTCCTCTTTAACCCCGGCTTCTGGCGGAAATAAAACAAAGGGCGCCTCATACAGCAAGGCACCCATGAGTCGACGTTGTTAAGTCAAAAAAATCTCGTCCCCGAAACACGGCATTCGGCGTTCAGCATTCAGATAAGGGTTAAACCAAGCCCCGTGCTGACAGTAAGTAAATCCGAGTGCCGACAGCTTAGCGCTGAGCGCGCTGGCGTAGCCGGCTTCTGAGTGCTGATAGCTTAGTGCTGAGTGTGCCCGGCTCTCGATCGCGAAGTGCGAAACAGTCTACTGATTAACAAGTTTTTACGCTTTGATCCAACGTTACGTTTAAAAGGCCTATTGAGGGCTGGGCTTTAGCGGGCTGGGCAGGCTTCACACCCGGGCGCTCCGGCCGGAAGTAAACCCGGTAGCAAGCCAGACAATAGACGACCACGTAGGCAATCATTGCCGCCATTACAACGTAGAAGATCTGCACGTGATCACCTCCCAAAGATGATGCGGGAGCGTCCCTTAACTTAGATTGTATACACTATACAATTAAGTGCAACCTTTCACAAGTTTTCGCAATAGGGAAAGTATTCTGAAAATAACACGACTTGCAAGCCTGGCCCTGCTCAGCCAAAGACGGCCTCCAACGCGGCCGGAGGAACGTAAGCAACACCGTAAGCAATACTGTATATCTTCCGGTGTTGTACAAGAGCTGACTAGCCAAACAAAACCGTAAGCTCTATACTTGTCCTGAGGTGTAGATGCTTGTCGGCAAAACGGACTTTCCTCATCGTGTCGATAGCTTTTATAGTGGTGGTCGTGGCCGGAGGGGCGCTGCTCGCCGTTTATGAAAATCTAAGCATTGTCGACGGGCTGTGGCTTTCCGTCGTCACCGTCCTGACCATCGGCTACGGCGACCTCGTCCCGCGCACCGGAGCCGGCAAGATCGTCTCTGTCATACTGGTGGTGTGGGGGTTTACCCTTTTCACCTACCTGATGTCGGTTTTTGTGTCCGTCTTGCTCGAGGGGAAACTTACGAACGTCTGGGGGAAGCGAAAGATGGAGAAGAAAATCAGCTACCTTAAAAACCACGTCGTGGTTTGCGGGGGAGGCAGGGTCGGCAAGGCCGTCGTCGAGCAACTCCTCCACGAGCGGGCGCCGTTTGTGGTCATCGAAAAGGACCCTGAAAGGGTCAAGGAACTTCAGGACATGGGCGCCCTGACCGTTACGGGGGACGCCACCGATGAAAAGACGCTTCTCGACGCCGGCATACTGCGGGCGCGCTCCGTGATCACCGCCCTGCCCGAGGACGCCGGAAACGTCTTCATCACCATCACCTGCAAGGACCTCAACCCCGGCATCATCGTTGTCGCCAGGGTTCACCGGCCCGAAGGCGAACAGCGTCTGCGCCGGGCCGGCGCCCATACCGTCGTCTCCCCGGCGGCCATCGCCGGAGACCGCATGGCCCTTGCGGCCCTCAAACCGGCCAGCGTGGAGTTCATTCAGACCCTCTTCGACCGCAGCAACATCAGCCTGGCGATGGAGGAAATCAACGTGTCCGAAGGGTCTTCCCTGGTACACAAGGCCCTCAAAGACTCCCGGCTCCGCGAAGACTACAGCATCCAGGTTCTCGCCATCATCCGCGAGGGCAAGCTGATCCATCCGCCGGACCCCGGGGAAGTCTTCCTCCCCCGCGACACGCTGCTCGTCTTCGGACCCATGGACAAACTATCCAAACTCGAAAGCCTATAATGGCGCTGAGCGCTGGGTACTGGGATACACAGAAGAGATTCGGTAAAGCCGAATCCCTTCAACTATATCAATACTTAATGCTTAGTGCTCAATGCTATTTAACGAGGGTGACCGGGCATTCGGCAAACTGCACCACTTTCTGCGCCACGCTGCCGAAGACCAGCCCGCCCAAGGCTCCCGCCCCGCGTGTCCCCATAATGATCTGGTCGTATCGCCCTTCCCTGGCCTTCTTGGCGATCTCCCGTCCCGGGTCGCCTTTGCCGACCAACGTCTCGACCTCGACTCCGGCCTCCCTGAAAACCGCGACCGTGCGGTCAATAATGGCCTTCGCCTGTTCATCGGCGAAAACCGGAACCGAAGGGATCAGCGGAGTATCAAAGACGTAATCCGGGAACAGGTTGTGGACGTGAAAAACGGTGACCCGCATTTCCGGGTTGTTCTTGCACAACCCGGCGGCGTACTGCGCCGCCCGCAGCGCGTAATCCGAACCGTCCGTTGGCACCAGGATTTTACTCAATGTGCTCCAAACCTCCTCCGGGTGGGCTCAAAAAAGGGCACGTCGGTAGCTACAAGGGCGCTTTCCGACCAAGGGGCGTACCCAAAAGATGGCGTTTTCGGGCTATCCTACCCTGAAAAACGGCCCTTGCTATTCGGGTCTGGGTTTATCCCCGCAAGCGAC
>NZ_JBQXEZ010000021.1:0-37255 GCF_052618305.1 Desulforudis sp. DRI-14
AGGAGATCGGGGATCTCCTTGTAAACCAAGGCTTTAGAGATAGTTTAACGGATAGGGCGCTGAGCACTGCTTACACATTTGAATCATTTCGTTAAAAGCTGTAGGATGGATATGGGTTAGAGGTGTTTACCGGAGCAGAATTAGGATTGACCCTAAGTCCCAATGCCCAATGCCCAATACCCAATGCCAAGTCGACGAAGGAGGCTGTTGATTGGCCGAAGAAAGGGTGGAAAGCCGCGTAGCCATTGACGACCCCATGACCGCGGCCGCGATTTTCGGGCGTTATGACGAGAACCTTAAAGCCCTTGAAGAGGGTGTCGGGGTCAAGATCGTGCAGCGCGGCGGACAACTGGTTATTATGGGGACGGCGGAACAGGTTGAGGAAGCGCAGGTCGTCATCGAAAAGCTCCAGTCCTTCTTCGCCGAACGCAAAAGCCTGTCCCTGCAGGATGTCCACTACGTCATACGCAGCGTGCACAAGGGGGAAAAGGATGAGTTGGGCGACCTGGCCAGGGAAGTGATCATCACTACGCCCCGGGGCAAAAAAATCCGCCCCAAGACCCTGGGACAGCAGTGTTACGTTAAGGCCATGCGCGAAAACGACGTGGTGTTCGCCGTCGGCCCGGCAGGAACCGGCAAGACCTACCTGGCCGTGGTCATGGCGGTAAGCGCCCTGCGTAATAAACAGATCAACCGCATCATCCTGACCCGCCCGGCGGTGGAGGCAGGCGAGAAGCTGGGTTTCCTCCCGGGTGACTTGCAGGAGAAGGTCGACCCCTACCTGCGTCCACTTTACGACAGCTTGTATGATATACTGGGGTTGGAGAACACGCAACGGTACCTCGACCGCCATATTATCGAGATCGCGCCGTTGGCGTACATGCGGGGCCGGACGCTGGAAGACGCCTTCATCATCCTGGATGAGGCGCAGAACACCACGCCGGAACAGATGAAGATGTTTCTCACCCGTTTGGGCTTCGGCTCCAAGGCCGTGATCACGGGTGACGTGACCCAGGTTGACCTGCCCAAGGGACAGGCTTCCGGGCTTGTTGAGGCTCTACGCATCCTTAAAGGCGTGGCCGGCATCGGTTTCTCCTATTTCACCGGCGCCGACACCATCCGCCACCCGTTGGTCGTAGAGATCGTCAAGGCTTACGAGCGGGCGGGTGATACGAAAGAGGAGTGACTAGTTGTTGGGTCTGCGTGCCCTGGTAGCGACAACCGGACAGGGACTCAAGCAATCGCTCACCGATCCCAAGACCCGCCAGGTTGGCGCGGTCCTTGCTTTTTTCTTGTGCCTGACCTTCCTCGTTTCCGTCAACTTCTTCGATACCCAGCCGCGACTATCCAAGAACCAGGTGGCCCCCCGGGACATCTGGGCCCCTTACGCCATCAGCTTCGAAGACCCCGTGAAGACCAACGAAGAGCGCGAGCGTGCCCGCGCCCAGGTTAAAAAGCAGTACGACGTCGACCCCCAGGTCAGCGTCGCCATCCAGAACGACATCAGCAACCTTACGGCCAAGATCAGGGCCATCCAGGACGACAAGGACCTGCAGCAGCAGGCCAAGATCGAGCGGATCAAAGCGATTGTGCCCGTCGCCCTGCCGGCCGACGTGCTGGCGGGCCTGGCCTCCGGCACATCCCAGGCTACCGCCGAGATGACCAAGGAGGTCAACAGCCGGATCGCCAGGCTGATGGACGCCAGCGAGCAGGGGGTCAGCCAGGACGAACTCCCCCAGGCCAGACGCGACCTGATTTCACAACTGCAGGAAGCCGGCCTGTCCCGTCCGTACGAGCTTTTGGCCAGGGGCCTGGTCAACGAATTCTTGCGCCCCAACGCCTTCTATAATGCCGAACTCACCAGGGAAATGCAGGATGCCGCGGCGGAGAAGGTCCAGCCGGTGATCGTCAGTATTCGCAAGGACGAGAAAATCATCGGCAAGGGCGAGATCATCACCGAAGAACACGCCCTCAAGCTCGAAAAGCTCGGCCTGCTCAAGAAGGAGTTCCCCCTCAAGAGGCTTTTCGGGGCGGCTTTTTTAGTCGCCATTCTGATGGCGGTGGTCGGTTTCTATATCCACCGGCACGACAAGAACTTCTCCCGCCGCTTCAACAACTTCTATCTGCTGGGGATTGTCGTCCTGACAGTGCTGTTGATCGGCAAGGTGCTGGTGGCGATCAAGGTTTCCCAGTGGCCCGAGTTCGGGGAATTGATGGGCTATACCATCCCCCTGGGCGCGGCCGGCATGCTGCTGGCCATCCTCCTTGAATCAAACCTGGCCATCCTGGTGGTGGCCGCGATGAGCCTCCTCACCGGGGCAATGACCGGCGGGGGCTTCAACTTCGCGGTCGTCGGGCTTGTCGGCGGTATCGCCGGGGTGTACAGCGTCTCCAAGCTGAGCCAGAGAACCGACCTGGTCCGGGCGGGCTTTTACGTCGGCGGGATCTCGGCGCTCGTCATCTTCGCCATCGAAATGATGCTGGGGGACGCGTCGTGGGGGTTGGTGATCACTTCGAGCCTGGTGCTGGGGCTCGCCAACGGCCTGCTCTGTTCCGTCCTGGCCAACGGGGCCCTGCCCTTCCTGGAAAGCACCTTCGACATCAGTTCGGCCTTCAAGCTCCTGGAACTGGCGAACCCTGGCCAGCCCTTGCTGAGGCGCCTGCTCATCGAGGCTCCGGGGACTTACCACCACAGCATCATCGTCGGCAACCTTGCCGAGGCGGCGGCCGAGGCGGTCGGGGGTGACTCGCTGCTCGTCCGCGTGGGGGCTTATTACCACGACGTCGGCAAGATCAGAAGGCCTTATTTCTTTATCGAAAACCAGGTTGGATCGGAGAACCCCCACGACAAAATCACCCCGTCGCTGTCGACCCTGATCGTGACCTCGCACGTCAAGGACGGGGTAGAGTTCGCTAGGGAGCACAGGCTGCCCCAGGCCGTCATCGACATCATCGAGCAGCACCACGGGACAAGCTTGATCAACTTCTTCTACCACAAGGCCCGGAAGCAGGACGAAAAGGACCTGGTCAAGGAGGAGGACTACCGCTACGAGGGACCCAAACCCCAGACGCGCGAGGCCGCCATCGTCATGCTGGCCGACGCTGTCGAGGCCGCCGTCAGGTCGCTTGAGCGCCCTTCCCCCGGCCAGCTCGAAGGGCTTGTTCGCAAACTGATTAAAGAAAAACTGGCCGATGGGCAGTTCGACGAGTGCGACCTGAACTTCCGCGATCTGGACATTATCGGCAGCGCTTTTACGAGGGTTCTCGGGGGTATTTTCCACAACCGTATTGAGTATCCTGACCCTAAAGAAATTGAAAGGAGACGTGCCCGGAGTGCTCGTCGAAATCAATAACCTGCAGGACGGCGTTGAAGTCGGAGAAGCCCTGGCAAGCCTAGCCGCCCGGGTGGTGGAAGAAACGCTGAGGTCGGAAGACCCGGTGTTCGAGGGCAAGCCCGAAGTCAGCGTCGCTTTCGTCGACGACGCTTACATTCGGGACCTCAACCGCGCGTACCGCGGTATCGACAAGAGCACCGACGTCCTCGCTTTCCCGATGCGCGAAGAGGTGCCCGGTGAGGATGGGGACGAGCCCTCGGTCCTGCTGGGCGACGTGGTGGTTTCCCTGCCTACGGCCGTCCACCAGGCCGCCGAATACGGGGTCGGCCTGGAGTTTGAGGTCGCCCGGCTGCTGGTGCACGGTACTTTGCACCTCTTGGGCTACGACCATGTCAAGGATGAGGACGCCGAAGCGATGCGGGGGCGGGAAGAGGCCATCCTGCGGAGACTGGGCTGCGAGGTGAACGGATGAGTAACGAGGAGCTGGTCAAGGCGGCTTTACAGGCGAGGACCGGGTCCTACGCGCCCTATTCCGGCTTTCGCGTGGGAGCGGCCCTGCTTACGCCCGGCGGCCGGGTGTTTACCGGCTGCAACGTGGAGAACGCTTCCTACGGCCTGACCATGTGCGCCGAAAGGGTGGCCGTCGGCAAGGCGGTGAGCGAGGGGGAGCGGGAGTTTGTCGCCATCGCCGTGGCCGGGAACGGCCGGGAAAAGTGCTTGCCCTGCGGGGCCTGCCGGCAGGTCCTAGCCGAGTTCGCCCCGGACATGGCCGTTATCGCCGTGAACGAGTACGGGGATTACAGCGTCACGCGGCTGAATGAGCTGTTGCCGCAGAGTTTTTGCCTACCAAGTGGGAAGTGAGAAGTGAGATGTGGGAAGTGAGAAGTGAGATGTGGGAAGTGAGAAGTGAGATGTGGGATGTGGGATGTGGGATGTGAGACGTCAGGGCAAAATAAAATATAAGAGTATACTTTGTACCGTGTTGCGAAAGCGAGTGGGGTTCCAGTGACAGAAGGTTTCCGGTCCGGTTTTGTGACTATCATCGGCCGGCCCAACGTGGGTAAGTCCACCCTCCTCAACGCCATCATGGGGCGGAAGGTGGCCATCATCTCTCCGAAGCCGCAGACCACGCGGCACCGCATCCGCTCCGTCCTCACCCGTGACGACGCCCAGATTATTTTTGTCGACACGCCGGGCATCCACAAGCCGCGGCACCGGCTGGGAGAGTATATGGTCGACGCCGCCCTGCAGACTTTAAAGGATGTCGACTTGATTCTTTTCGTCACCGAGGTGGACAAGGACTCCGGGTCCGGCGACGGGTTCATCATCAAGCAGCTGGAAGGCCTAAAGACGCCGGTTTTCCTGGTTCTCAACAAGATCGACAAGATCCCCCGGCTTAAGATTCTCCCCGTCATCGACCGGATGAAAGAAAAGTTCCCCTTCGCCGAGATCTTCCCGGTATCGGCGGCGAGGGGCGAGAACTTGGACCGGCTGGTCGACACCGTTGTCAAATACCTTCCCGAGGGGCTGCGCTACTACCCCGACGACACCGTTACCGACCAGCCCGAACAGGTAATAATGGCCGAACTCGTGCGCGAAAAGATCCTTCACCTTACGAGCCAGGAGATCCCCCACAGCGTGGCCGTGGTGATCGAGGACGTGCAGCCCCGGCCCAAGAACGTAACCCTGGTCCGGGCCACCATCTACGTGGAGCGCGATTCCCAAAAAGCGATCCTCATCGGGGAGGGCGGGCAGATGTTGAAGCGCATAGGAGAGGATGCCCGTAAGGAAATCGAGGGCCTGGTGGGGATGAAGGTCTTCCTCGAACTCTGGGTAAAGGTCAAGGAAAACTGGCGCGACGATGAAAGGTACCTGCAAGAGTATTTAGCGCCAAGGCGCTAAGTCGTGCTCAATCCTGACGGATTGAGCCTAAATTTACCTCCAATAGCGAACAGCGGACAGCCTTAGCAATGTGTGTCGCCTGAGAGGTAACGGAATGTGTTCTACGGTACGGCTGCGAATCTTAAGAAATATTACTTGATTTGGGGAAGGATTTGAGAAAGGAATAGAGTAATACCATATTATTCCAAATTGTTGCGCAGCGCACCGGTCCTGGTGCCGGGCTGTGAGGAATGAATCCGACCATTTTGTTCCGTGACCGGGAACAGCCTCGCCCGGTGGTTATCCGGGTACCGTATTTGCCGGGCCGTGCGGCCACGGCTTGACCGAAGGAGTCTTCGGCACGAACGCATCCGCGGTCACGGCTTTTTGGAGGAAACCTCTTGGTGTGCTGCGCCTTTCTTTTTAGCAGATACTTAATGATACTGACTGGCTGATGACATTTGTCTGTGGTACCATAATCTCACAACACCCTGGCAAGAGGGGGGCATTTTGTGGAGAAAATACTGGAACAGATACTGACGGAACTTAAGGAGTTGCGCCAGGGCCAGGAAGAGTTGCGCCAGGGCCAGGAAGCACAGAACCAGCGCCTTGACCGTCTGGAACAGGGACAAGTCCGGCTTGAACAAGCGCAAGCCCGCTTGGAGAAGGGCCAGCAACTCCTGGAGAAGGGGCAACAACGCCTGGAGAAAGGCCAGGAGGAAATCCGTAAGGAACTCCATTACGTTTGGGAGGACATTCGGAGGATAGACAAGCGTTTGTCCGCCCAGGAAGAAGAACTTGGTAAGCTTAAACGTTTAAAGTAATTGCTTTGAACGTTATCACTAAGCTGACTTTTGGCGCCGTTAGAATAACCTTGCGAAGGCGATGTAAGTGCCGAAAATTGACCTGAAAAAAGAACTTAAGGATCTGTACAATGCTCCCGTCCAACGGCCGGCGCTGGTCGACGTGCCGGAAAAGAACTTTCTGATGATCGACGGCATGGGCGATCCGAACACTTCACAAGAGTTCAAAGACGCCATAGAGGCGCTGTACAGCCTGTCCTATACCCTTAAATTTATGGTCAAGAAAGAAAACCCCGAAAACGATTACGTGGTGATGCCCCTTGAGGGGCTCTGGCGGGCCGACGATATGTCGGGTTTTTACTGGGAAACAAGGACTTCTGGCAATGGACCCTGATGATTATGCAGCCGAAGGTGATCACGCCGGAATTTTTCCATAGGGCGCTTAAAGACGTCACAAATAAGAAAGACCTTCCCGCCCTTCCCAAAGTACGGTTTACTTCCTACCACGAAGGCCTCTCGGCGCAGATTATGCATATAGGCCCCTATTCCGAGGAAGGCCCGACCATCCAAAAACTGCACGCTTTTATTAAGGAGAACGGTTACACGTGTGCGGGCCGGCACCACGAAATCTATCTTAGCGACCCTCGTAGAACTGCCCCGTCCAAGCTGAAGACCGTCATCAGGCAGCCAGTCCATGCTCAATCCGCTAGGATTGAGCCGTAGTTAGCAGTTAGCAGTTTTGGAGGTGACGGGTTGGAGGCCAAGACGGCGCTTGCGAATTTACGGCAAATTCCGGGAGTCGGAAAATCTATGGCCCGGGACCTTTACGACCTGGGTTTTCGCGCGGTCGAGGAATTGAGGGGCCGGGACCCGGAGGAAATGTATCGCCGGTTGTGTAAACTCAGAGGCCAAAAAATCGACAGGTGCGTGCTTTACCTCTTTCGCTGCGCGCTGTATTACGCGCACACGATAAACATATTCCCGAGCTTCTCAAATGGTGGAACTGGAAGGACGAAAGAACGGGGCGCTGATGCAAACGAATCAGCGCCCCGATTTTTTACCTTGGCTCGGTGCTTGTTTTGGAACGGCTGCCGCGGAGCAGGAGCCGTAAGAGCACAGTGTCAAGTCCGTTAAATCGGCAAAATGCCAGGAAAAGTAAGATTGATGAGCTCTTACGGAGAGAATGCTAAGTATGCATGAGGATTCGTCTCTGGCAAAGGGAGGGATCGCGATGAGGAAAATCTCCGACGGGTTACTGCTTGGTGTGCTGGCGGGGCTTGGAGGCAGTATCGTAAAGCTGTCCATCGGCTATTTTGCCAAAAAGTTGGGATGGGCCGAAATCGACGGTCCGCAGAGGGCGGCGGGCATGCTTGTTCCACCGCACAAAATCGCTGATCCCAGGGGGAAATTTGTAGGATGGCTTGCGGACGGCATTATCGGAGCAATGCTGGGTGTCGTAACCGTATATGCGCTATCTGTTTCCGGAAAAGACAAAGCGGTCTTCAAAGGTGCATTGGCCGGGCAGGTAATGTGGACTGCTTTGTACGGGGTGCTCGCGACCATGGGGGCCACCAAGGTCAAACCCGTTTCTCCAAAGACGGTATTGAGCGAATTTATCGGCCACACGGCTTATGGCGCTGTCACGGCGGCCTTGGTTACCAATCTCGGCGACGAAGGGCTTTTCACAGGGGAGATCCCCATCAGCGCCGGTTCAATCAAGCAGGCTCAACAGGCGCAAGTTCGGGAAACGCTGCAACAAGCCTTATCCCGCGTGAATCAGCCGGATGTGGCGTATGTACATTAAAAATCCCGCACCATCCAACAGCCAACAGCTGACAGCAAACAGCAGTGCCGCAGGCACTACTAGTTTCCATCTGTATCCGCGCACTGTTGTCCTTTCACCTTAACGTCCTTGAACATCTCGGAGAGGGCGCCGAGGCTGGCCAGCGCGGTCGTCGCTTCGTAAGGAACAAACACCTTGCTGGCCTTACCCTCCGCAATCTTTTCCAAAGCCTCAAAAGACTTCAGCGCCAGCACCTTGTCGTCGATGCCGGCTTCTTTCATTGCGCCCAGTACCTTGGTGACGGCTTCAGCCTGGGCGGCGGCCACGGCCCTGATCTTGAAAGCCTCGGCTTCGGCCACCTTCTGGATGGCCTGGGCCTCGCCCTCAGCCTTGCGGATGGCGGCTTCCTTCTCGCCGGCGGCCCTGGTTTCAACGGCTTCGCGGTCACCCTGGGCCTGGAGGACCTTTTCGCGGCGTTCCCGCTCGGCGGCCATCTGGCGTTCCATCTGTCTTTGAATGTCAGGCGGCGGAGACACGTCGGCCAGGTTGACGCGGTCGATGCGGATACCCCAGTGTTTGGTCTCGTTGTCAAGGACGTCACGCAGGCTGACGTTGATCTTGTCCCTGCTGGTCAGGGTCTCGTCCAGGTTCAGGTCGCCGATGATGTTACGGAGGTTCGTCTGCGCCGAGAGCCTCACGCCAAGCTGGTAGTTCTCCACGCCGTAGACCGCCTTCTCGGGCTCCAGCACGGTGTAGTACACCACCGAATCCACCTGGATGATGGTGTTGTCCTTGGTGATGACTTCCTGCTTGGGGATCTCCAGGATTTGCTGCTTGAGGCTGACCTTCGCACGTACCGTTTCGATCAGCGGGATAATAATGTGCAGGCCCGCTCCGATGGTGCGGGAGAAGACGCCCAGCCTTTCGACTACCAGCACCGTCTGCTGGTGCACGAGCCGCACGCCTAATACCAGAAAGACAACGACGACGATAAACAGCAGGGTGGCCAGTGTTCCCATAATGTCACTCCTTTAATGCAGGCGGGAAACGCGCAGGCGCGGACCCACCACTTCCTCCACCTTGATACTCGCCCCGGTTTCGATGACCTCCCCGGAACCTACGGCCGTCCAGATGTCCCCCTCGATCTCCACCTTGCCCTTGCCTTCGACCGGGTCGATGGTTTCGATGACCTTGCCCGTTTTTCCCACCATAACCTCCTGAGGCGCAACGTTTTTCAGTTTCGTTTGAGTGATCAGTTTCAGGGCGGGTTTTCTGGCGGCAAAGGTCAGAAACAGAGAGACGACGGCGAAAAAGATCAACTGGGCGGGCCAGGATACCCCCAGCTTGGCGAGGGCGGCTGCAGCCAGGGCCGTAACACCGAAGAAGAGCAGGACCATGGTCAGGGTCAGCATCTCCACCACAAGCAGCGAGGCGCCGAGAATGAGCCAGATGACCCATGGCTCCATGTTCATACCGCCACGGCTCCTTTCCAAACACCCGGAATGTGCCCTTGACAGTATTTCAATAACGGCCGCGGTATTTCCTGCGGAATGTTAACCCTGATCACAGAGTTATTACCGCGGATCCAAATTAGTCCGGAAAAACAAAAAAACCGGAAGGCGACTTCCTCCCGGTGCCGGGTTCCCTTAACTTCTCCGGTATTCGGTACTTACGATCGTACTGTTCCTAATGCAGGATTTTATTGTCGGCGGGGGCGTTTACAACCGCCTCCGATGTAACAGCAGGGCTGTATCCCGGCGTTTCCGGCCGGGCCGCGTCGGGGTATTCCAGCCGGCCGTAGTAGGCCCGGCGCAGAATATCCTCAAGTTCTTTGACCAGGGGCATGCGCGGGTTGGTGACCGTGGTCTGGTCCTCGAAGGCCCGCTCGGCCATCTCGGGAACGCGCGCCAGGAATGTGTGCTCGTCGACGCCCAGGGCGGCTATCGTTTCGGGCAGCCCCAGCTCCCGCATCAGATTCCGCACGGCCTGGATCAGGCTGCTGACTCCCTCTTGCGGAGACGCCGCAGACAGTCCCAACGCCCGGGCGATATCCTGGTAGCGCTGCGCCGCCTGGTAAAACTCGTACTTGGGCCAGGCCGTGATTTTGGCCGGCCGCGAGGCGTTATAGGCGATCACGTAAGGCATTAGCACGGCGTTCGCCCGGCCGTGCGGGATGTCGAACTCCCCGCCCAGCTTGTGGCTCAGGCTGTGGTTTACGCCCAGAAAGGCATTGGTGAAGGCCATCCCGGCGATGGTTGCGGCGTTGTGCATCTTTTCCCGCGCGACAAGGTCCTGGGGGTTCCCGGCCGCCCGCGGCAGGTACTCGAAGACGAGTTGGACGGCCTTGACGGCCAGGGCGTCTGTGTAGTCCGAAGCCATTACCGAGACGTAAGCTTCGAGGGCGTGGGCCAGGACGTCCATGCCGGTGTCCACCGTCAGGCCGGGGGGCTGCCCGAGGGCGAGCTCGGGGTCGATGATGGCCACGTCGGGAGTCAGCTCGTAGTCTGCCAGCGGATACTTGATGTCCGAGCCCCGGTCGGTAATCACCGCAAAGGCGGTCACCTCCGACCCGCTGCCGCTTGTCGTCGGCACGGCGACGAGGCGGGTTTTGCGCGCTGCGCGGGGGTACTTGTAGGTGCGCTTGCGGATGTCCAGGAATTTAAGGCGTAGAAATTCAAACTCCACCTCGGGGTGTTCGTAGAAAAGCCACATCCCCTTGGCGGCGTCGATGACCGAACCTCCGCCGACGGCGATAATGGTGTCGGGGGCGAAGCGCTTGAGCAGCTCGCAGCCTTTCTTGACGGTCGCCAGCGACGGGTTGGGCTCGACCTCGTCGAAGATCTCGATGTTCACCCTGTTGGCGCGTTCCTCCAGCCGCTGGACGACCCTCTCCACGTAGCCGAGCCTGCGTAGGACGGCGTCGGTGACGATGACCACCCGCTCGACGTCGGGCATCTTGGCCAAGTAGCGCAGTGCGCCCCGCTCGAAAAAGATCTTGGGCGGGACCTTGAACCATTGCATGTTCACCCGGCGGCGGGCGACCCGCTTGATGTTGATGAGGTTGAGGACGCTGACGTTGGCGGTGGTCGAATTGTTGCCCACGTACCCGCAGCCCAGGGTCAGCGAGGGGGTGAGGGCGTTGTAAAGGTCGCCGATGGCCCCGTGGGTGGCGGGTGAGTTGACGATCACCCTCCCCACGCGCAGGCGGCTGGCGAAGGCCGTAATCACCTGCTCGTCTTCGCTGTGGATGACCGCCGAGTGTCCCAGCCCGCCGAAATTAATTATCTCCACCGACCTCTCGATGCCCTGGCGGTAGTCGTCGACAATATAGAAGGCCAGAATAGGGCTCAGCTTCTCTCTCGACAGGGGCGCGTCGGGACCCACTGTCGCCTGCGGGGCGACGAGGATTTTCGTCCCGGGCGGGACGCCGATGCCGGCCATTTCCGCGATGGCCGCGGCGCTTTTGCCCACGATGTCGGCGTTGAGGGATGTGGTGTGGTCTTTGGTGGCCAGCCTTTCCAGGCGCTCGATGTCCTGGGGCTGGAGAAAGACGCAGCCCAGCTCCTGCATCAGTTCGACGACCTGCGCGGCCACGTCGCGGTCGACGATCAAAGCCTGTTCCGAGGCGCAGATCATCCCGTGGTCGAAAGTCTTGCTCATGATCAGGTCGGTCACGGCCCGGCGCAGGTTGGCCGAGCGCTCGATGTAGCAGGGAACGTTGCCCGGCCCCACCCCGAGGGCCGGTTTGCCGGCGCTGTAAGCCGCCATCACCATCTGCATTCCGCCCGTCGCCAGGATTAGGGACGTCCCCGGGTGGTGCAGGAGATACTTGACGCCTTCCACGGTCGGCGTCTCAAGCCACTGGATGCAGGCTGCCGGCGCCCCGGCTTTAACGGCGGCGTCGCGGATCACGCGGGCAGCGGCGGCGCTGCAACGCTGGGCGGCGGGGTGGAAGCTGAAGATGATAGGGTTCCTGGTCTTCAGGGCGATTAAGGATTTGAAGAGCGCCGTCGAGGTTGGGTTGGTAACGGGTGTCAGGGCGGCGATAACCCCTGCCGGCTCGGCGATCTCAATGTACCCGTCGTCGAGGTCTTCCTTAATCTTGCCTACCGTCTTCTTGCTTTTAATGTCGTGATAAACGTATTCCGTAGCGAAGATGTTTTTGATGACCTTATCTTCGTAAATGCCCCGTCCGGTTTCTTCCACAGCCATTCCGGCCAGCTCCATGTGCTGTTCCAGCCCGGCGAGAGCGGCCAGACGCACGATGTTGTCGATCTGTTCCTGGTTGAAATCGAGGTACTCCAGGTATGCCTCACCGGCCCGGGCTACCAGTTCGTCAATGGCACGCGCGTGTTCCTGGGTAAAAGTCTCCTTTGGCAATGGATTTCCTCCTTTGGCACAACCTCCGCGTCCTACGTCCTATGTCTTATGTCCTAAGTCCTAAGTCCTAAGTCCTAAGTCCTAAGTCCAACGTCCTACATCCTACATCCTACGTCTTACGTCCTACGTCCATTATTATGTCCCAGAGGTTTTATCTCAACGACTCTTCAAAAGTATGCTTGTACGTTACAGATCTTACAATTTTCTTAAAGAGGTATTGCCAAATAATTACGAGCATGTTACTATAAACTAGATCTGAGAAAAGAACGCCGTAAAGTGCCTCGGACCTCCCTCTCTCCCAAAAGGCCGAGGCCCTTTTTTAATTTTTTAATTAGGAAAAAGGCTCCGAAAGAAAAAGGCTCCGACCCGAAAACCGGGCGGGGCCTTTTTATACCTTTAAATATTTCTTGCGTATAAGGGTGATCCGGCGGGCCCCGCCTTCATAAGCTAATCATGCCTGTTTGCCCGTTCATTATTAGACAGATTAAGACAGCCCTTGCAGCAGGGAGCAGTGACGGGCAGAGCGAAGCATTATTCCATTTTATGGAAACATGGGGTGGGAGTTGCGTTGTTATTAGTGCGTTCCGTTGTTGGCGGCCTGTTAGTTGCTCTGTTACTGTTCGTTGTCGACAGCGGCCATTGTGCCGAAGGGGCGGCGATGGTTCCTTTACGTGCGGTTTGTGAAGCTAAAGGAGGCTATGTTTTTTGGGACGGTAAAGCGGTGACGGCCGTCTGCGACGGCCGTACCATTACGGTCGATCCCCGCTCATCCAGCGTCCTTGCCGACGGGATAGTGCAGGATGGCGTTAAGGTTGGCTCTCTGGGCGGTACGACCTTTATTGCGCAAGACGTGTTCATTGGTCTAACGAACCCGCAAAGTCCGGGTACAGAAAAACGGCTATTTACAACGATTAGGGCCGGAACACAGGCTATAGCCGTGGCTCATGCTCAAACCCCGGCTGATTATCTCCGCCCGTTGCCCGGGACGCCGGCAGCTGAAACCTGGATTCTTCCGGAGATTAACCCGGCGGTAGCCCGGGACCTTGCAGGCTTGCTGCAAAGCCGGCTCTCGCCGGACAATAAAGTAAGGCTGGACAGTCGAGGAGGCGAACTGATCCTGAATGCCGTTCAGGGGCGCCTTCTCGAAACGATCATTCCGGTCCGCCGGAAGTTAAGCGAGTGCGCAATCAACTTCAACCCGGCCGAGGCTTACAACAATATGCTCAACGCCGTGACAGCGGCGCGTTATCTTAATGGGACGCGCGTCAAACCCGGTGAGGTCTTTTCCTTTAACAAAGTGCTTGGGCCGAGAACCAAAGAAAAGGGCTATATCGTGGGTTTCGCCTTTTCAGGGAAAAAACACGTTCCCTCTCTTGGCGGCGGGGTCTGCAGGATGTCCACGGTACTCTACGGGGCCCTGCTGGATGCGGGTCTGCCGATAGCGGAGAGGCACGCCCACAGCCTGCCCGTCGGTTACGCCACCCAGGGCAGAGATGCCACGGTTTCCTGGGGCGGGGCCGACCTCAAATTCAGAAACAGTACACAAGAGACCCTTATTATAGAGTCGGGGGGTACAGTGCGACGGATTTACGCCATCCTGTGGAGCGAGGAAGAAATCACGCAGCCCCAGCCAAAGCCTGCTCCGGCGTTTCCGATTGAAACACTGCCGTCTTCTTAGCAATGAACCGCCAAGGGTGCCAAGATCGCTAAGAGGTGAAGTTAGCCAAGTTAATAGGGGTTACACTTTATAACCTATGCCATTTCATCCTACGACTTACGACTGCTCGATCCGGGAGGATCGAGCTTGGCCTCGAAACCCTGATCCGACGGCCGGTAATACTTCCTACGGCGGACGTTTTCCGGGAGGTACTGCTGTTCCACCCAGTGGCCCGGATAGTTATGGGGGTATTTATAACCGGTATGCCCGAGCATTTTTGCCCCAGGGTAGCTGGTGTCGCGGAGGTGGGATGGTACCGGTTCGTTGCGCATTGTTTCTACGTCCTTAAGGGCGGCATCGATGGCCGTGATCACGCTGTTGGATTTGGGCGCCGTAGCCAGGTAGATGATGCACTGGGCGATGGGGATCCGTGCCTCGGGTAGGCCGACCCATTCCAAAGCATTGGCCGCGGCGTGGGCCATCAACATCGCTTGCGGGTCGGCCATGCCAATGTCCTCCGAAGCATGCACGATCAGCCTTCGGACGATAAAGCGCTGGTCTTCTCCGGCGTAGGTCATGCGGGCATACCAGTAGAGGGCGGCATCCGGGTCCGACCCGCGGATGCTCTTGATAAACGCCGAGATCACGTCGTAGTGCCGATCCCGCCCCTTGTCATAGCGTACCGCGCGGCGTTGAATGGAGTCCTCAGCCACCTCAAGCGTAACGTGACGGATACCGTCCTTACCCGGCGGCGTCGAAAGGACCGCCAGTTCTAGGGCGTTCAGGGCGCTGCGGGCGTCGCCGTTGGCTGTCTTCACCAAGTGTTCGAGGGCTTCTTCGTCCAGTTTGACGGCAAACTTTCCTAATCCCCGCTCCAGGTCGGCCAGGGCCCGCTGCAGGACCTCCCGGACGTCGTCATCCCGCAGGGCCTCCAACTGGAAGATGCGGGAACGGCTGATCAATGCGCCGTTCATTTCGAAATAGGGGTTCTCTGTCGTGGCCCCTATGAAAATAATGATTCCGCGTTCAACGGCAGGGAGCAGGACGTCCTGCTGCGATTTGTTAAAGGCGTGGCACTCGTCGACAAAGACAATGGTCCTCTGGTTGTAATACTTGAGCCTGCTTTCAGCATCTTCAATGACCTTGCGCAGTTCTTTGACGCCCGAAGACACGGCGTTCACCTGGATAAAGGATGCCGACGTCATGTGGGCGATAATGCGTGCCAGGGTCGTTTTGCCGGATCCCGGCGGGCCATAGAGGATCAGAGACCCCAGCTGGTCGGCTTCGATAGCGCGCCGCAGGAGCTTCCCCGGCCCCACGATGTGGGCCTGGCCAACGAACTCGTCAAGGGTCCTGGGGCGCATCCGGTCAGCCAGCGGTGCTCCCCGTCCCTGGTCGAGGTTCTGGTCAAAGATGTCCACTAGATCATCTCCCTTGCGACTACAATACCACATCGGTCGTCGGTCGTCAGTCGTCGGTCTCGAAGGAATTCGCTGCGCGAATTTCAATGTCCTAAGATCTAAGTGATAAGTAGCAGCACATCGTTTACATCCAGGGTAGTTTGTAGTCGATAACCGCGACCTCGTGGCCCTGGCAGTCAACGATGAGCACTTGTTCTTTGACATAGATAGTTGCAGTCACGTATTCGTACACGACACTTTTATCAAGGTGAAAGCGCTCAGTGAAGATGTCGAGCATTGCATCGCTCCTGATAAAGCGGATCAGCTTAACCGTCCCGGAGGTTGGCGCCTCCTTCGGTAAAGAAGTTTCGTGTAGGAGTCGAAGGCTCCAGCCTGAAGCCTTTAGCGATTCGTTCGGGGTTTTCCCCCGATAGAGCAAGGATCTTAACGCAGGACATGTAAACGATGCTACGGTCCCAAAACTGTCAACGATGTCCTGCTATTTGACATCTAAGATCTAACATTGAGAGGGATTCTTTTCCTGCATACCAAATAGTATACAAAGGACGCATGCCCCTTAAGTGTCAAAGGGAAAGAAGGAGTAGCGTGAATCGTCAAGGTTCTTGCCGGTTGCGTCAAGCCATTGCCCTTGGCCTGGCCCTGGTTGTTTTTCTTGGGACGGCGCCGTTTTGCGCTGCCGACCCCCCGGCTTTACGCGAGCTCGAACGGCAACGCGGGAATGATGTTGCTGTCGCTCAAGTTTACGCCGAGAGAGAAAAAACGTTGGCGGCCGAACTGCTGCAGCTTGATATCCTCCTTTCCGACTTGCGGTCGCAGCAGCGGGAAATCGAAGGACGACTGGCGGCCCTGGAAGAGGATGCCGCACAAGCACGGGCGGAAGAGGAGGAAATCCGCAAAAAACTTGCCCTGGCCAGGAAACGCCTGGGCCGGTGGCTGTGCTACCTTTACGAGAACGGGAACGTCTCCCTGATTGCCATTATCCTCGATGCCGAAAGCGTCATGGATCTTATAAATAGGGGTGAGCTTGTCAGCTGGCTGATTGACTACGAAGCCCGTCTCATCCGTGAAGTACAGACGCTTGATGCGGCCATACGGCAAAAGCTGGCCGACATTTACCGTATCGAACTCAAGACACGCGCGCAGAAAGACCTCCTCGATGCGCGGATCGCCCAAGCCGAGGAGACGCAGGGGAAGAAATCCGCGATGCTCGAATCCCTTAGGGCCGAGTCGGGTGACCTGCTGGCGCGGATCGTGAAGCTTGAGCAGCAGTGGTACGCTTCCCTGACCACGCTGCACACCCTCCTGAAGCAGCTGGACCGCCTGTTTATCAGGGAAATGAAGCCCGACAGGGTGTATTTCGCCAACCGGCGCCTGTGCGTCGAGGTCAGCGCTTCCACAATCAATGAAGTGTTGAAGCGGGTGGATCCGGCTACGGGAACCTTGCTGACCGTCAGGGTCACCCCGGGGGGCCTGATCATCGCCGGAAGGAGCGAGAACAGCACGTCGTTCAGTCTTTCCGGAAAACTGGTCGCCGAGGACGAGGGAACGGCGGTGCGGTTTGTCCCGACGTCCTTGCTGCTTGCCGGCACTCCCGTGCAGAAACCCGTACTGCAGAGCATCGCCAGGGACGGCTCGCTGTTCTTCCAGCTTGACGAGCAGTACCGGCGTTTCGCAATAGATTCGATCAAGTCCGACGAGGATAAGCTGATCATCGCGTTGCGTACGCGATAATGTTGCGTACGCGATAATATTGGACATTGAGCGCTGTGGTCCACGATGAGCATTAAGCCAGGCATCGAGGGCCAAGTCAGTGAACACAAATCGCGAGTCGTTAGGCGGTAATCCCCTTGCCTTTCTAATTGCGAAAGATAGTAAAAAGCACAGGGAGCAGGCGAAAAAGGCCTGCTCCCTGGTATGTCGAAAGGGCAGTTTAACGTCGTGCCCGGGACTTCAGTCAGCAGCCGCTCTGGCAGTGCGCGCACGCCCTGAGCATCCAGCGTCTCCTAAGCACCCTGCTCCCTCCTTAACCGGCGACGTACTTTAATCTATATGCAGTTCAGTACGGGTTATGTGATTGGCTTCCTGCTTATCACAGGGCACGCCGGTGACCAAATTATGCGTTGCGAGGCCGGTTGGTTCCTGCAGGGAAAAGGACCTGCAGGCAAGAAATTTCTCCTGTAATATAACGAAAAAAGGGATGATCTTTTTACCAATGGGAAAAGGAAAGGCTTTGGCCGCGCTGCTGCTCACCGTCTTCATCTGGGGTTCGACCTTCGTCGCCACCAAGGACGCCCTCCAGGCATTACCACCTGCCACCCTGGCGCTTTGGCGGTTTGGCTTTGCGGCTCTTGTGTTGTCGCCTCTGTTCTATATGCGAAGGAAGCGTTCAGCGGCGCTGCCGGTGCCGACAGCGGCCTTGATGGGCTTCACGGGCGTTTTCCTGTTCTTCGCCTTGCAGAACTGGGCTCTCCTGCACTGCCGGGCCGGCACGGCCTCGCTTATCCTGGCTGCCGTTCCGGCTTTTACGGCCATCGCCTCGTTCTACTTTCTCGGGGAGCGGGTCGGGGGCGTGCGGGTGGCCGGCATCGTCCTGACCATGCTGGGGGTGGCTGCCCTGGTGTGGTCCGAGAACGGAACGCTTCTGGAAGGGTCGTTAAACATCGGCGCCCTGCTTTTGATCGGGTCAGCTATGGCCTGGGCGGTTTATACGGTTCTCGGCAGAAAATTCAGCGACACTGTCGACCCGGTCGTGGTGACTTTTCAGGGTACTCTATGGGGAATATTGTACCTGCTTCCTTTCGCCTTGCTGGAAAGGCAACCTGACTATCTTCACCTGGGCTGGGAGCCCTGGGCGGTTATCCTGTACCTTGGCGTGGTTGCTTCGGCGCTGCCCATCGTGCTGTGGAACTACGCCCTGCGGTCTTTTGAGGCCAGCGAGGCCGGTCTGTACCTGAATCTTATTCCCATTATGGCTATCATCCTTGCTGCCCTCCTGCTCGGTGAAAGGCTGCGGCCTGTGGAAATAGCGGCCGGCTTGACGGTATTAATCGGCGTTATCCTTGCTGAAAGGCAAAAGACAAAAAGCGGCGGTTCTTCTATGGTCGTTGAGGAGAGAGCCGCGCGTTAGCGGCGGCCGATGCAAAAAGGAGGAGAGAAGCATGCCGGAAGGCGTAAAGATGGCAGAAGGGGTCTGGCGCAAGAACCTGGCCGTGGGGGAGAAGATGATGGTCTGCCGCGTCTGGCTGGATGCAGGGTCCGTCGTGCCGCTCCACCGGCACGAGCACGAGCAGTGCACTTACGTCCTCCGAGGGAGCCTGCGCTACCGCACGGGCGACCGGGAACTCGTACTGGCGGCGGGCCAAGCCCTGGTTGTGCCGTCGAATGTGCCCCACGGGGTCGAGGCCCTGGAAGAGACCGAGGTGCTGGATACCTTTGTCCCGGTGCGGACAGAGTACCTGGACGAGGAGGCCGGTGCGAGGTGAAAGGCAAACCGGCTTACGACCTCGACGGTTTCACCGAACTCGCGGGTGAGCTTGTCGACCGCATTCCGCCCCGTCTCTGCCGTAACCTGAACGGCGGTTTCATGGTCCTGCCGGAGGCCAAGAAGGAAGACGAGTTCTATATTATGGGCGAGTACCTTGAGGACCCCGTGCTCGGATGCTATATTGTTTTTTACTACGGTTCCTTTGCCGCCGTCCTGGACGGTGAACCAGCCGAGGTCTGGCAGGACGAGCTGTTCGAGACGATCCGGCATGAACTGCGCCACCACCTGGAGCTGATGGCCGGGGTTGACGACCTGGCCAGAGAAGAACTGGAAGAACTGGCCCGCCTTAAAGGGAAGTGAAAGGTGAGAGGTTAAGGTCGGAGGCGGGAAAATGGATTGGATGGAAGGAGCATGTCCTGGCTGACCCGTTTCAAGGATGATCACAAAGCTGTACTGTTCTTGCTGGACAAGCTGGAAGGTCTTCTCAAAGATACCGAATATCTCGGCCTGCGCCCGACGATGTTCGCCGAGTTCAATGAGTTTGTGGAAGTCGTCGACGATGATATCCACCCACACTTCAAGGCCGAGGAGGAAACGGTATATCCTATGGCCGCCTCGGTGGGCGAGGAAGCACGGCGCTTTATCGACGGAATGCTGGATGAACACCGGAAGCTGTACAAGGTTTTCGATGGGTTTAAGCAGGCGGTCGAGCGCAAAGACGCCGAGGAGATCAGGAAATACGGCTTTGAGATTGTAAAGTGGCTCAGAGTCCATATTAAGAAGGAAGAGACCGAAGTGCGTTGGCTGGTAGAGCAAGCCGAAGCCAACCAGCGCTGAGCGGTGGGTCTGACGAACGCAATCTGCCGGGCCGATTCTTCTGTCTTCACGTACGACGAACGACGTACGACTACAGGTATCTGAGCAGGCGCTTGCGGTCGCGGACAATGATCTGCTGACGGTCAATCTCGATCGCGCCGGCCTGCCTGAGCTCGCCCAAGGTCCGGTTGACCGACTCGCGCGAAGCCCCGATGAGGTTGCCGAGGTCCTGGTTGGTGATGTTGAAGTTGATGCGCAGGCCGTTTCCTTCGGGCTGCCCGTGGTCTTCGGCCAGGGTCAGGATAGCGGCCACCAGGCGCCGCGTGACGTCGTGCAGGGCCAGGCTCATCACCTTTTCCTGGGCGGTGCGCAGGCGCCGGGACATAATCCGCAGCATGGCCAGGGCCAGTTCGGGATGTTTGACTATGAGGTCATCAAAATCAGGGTTCAGGATAACCCCCACCCGGGCGTCCTCTACAACCTCGGCGGTCGCGGGGTAGGTTCCTCCGTCGAAGAGGACGATCTCGGCAAATACCTCGCCGGGATTGACGTAGTGCAGGATGTGTTCCCGCCCGTCCGGCGTTTGCCTGGTCAGCTTGATCCTGCCCTCCTGGAGCAAAAAGATCCCGTCTCCCGGCTCGCCTTCCACAAAAATCAGCCGTCCCTTGGCGTAACGCCTCTCACGAACGATGGATGCTACGGATTTAAGCGCTTCGGGCGGTAAAGCGGCAAAGAGAGAAATGCGCTTGAGCTGCTCGATCAAGTTCCGGTTCAGGTGGACGACCCTCCCCCGCGGCTGCTGAACTGCGCACTGCGCTTACTAAGTATTGTACCCTAGCACGTGCCTTCTTTCTATCACAAGTGCCGGCCCCACCTTTTCCTTAAAAACTGTTATAATCCTTCCCCTGCCGTCCGGCAGGAACCGGATTGTTCCGCGTCCAAAACTGGTAACAAGGTACCCCGGGAAGGTGTCACGTACGTGCCAGGCAGATCCCGCGGCGGCGATAAAGCTGCTGATCAGCAGGCCGGCCCTCATTGGGGCTTTTGCGCGGCAGGGACGGGACATTGCGAAGGCCACCCGCAGGAAATGCGTACGCCTGTTTGCGCGCAGTGCCACGTTGAGTACTACTTTGCTCCGGTGACCAACCGTCTGCTCTTCTCTGAAGGGAGGTTTGAAACATCGTTGCAACTATTGAGGAAAGCCTTGGGACGCTGGCTTTCCTGATTTATCTGGCGGCTGCCGTGGCGGCCCTGATTTACCTGCGGGCGCGGCACAACTTCCTGAACAGGCTGGTTTTCATCCTATCCGGGCTCGGGCTGATCGCCCATACGGGGGCGCTGGGAGCTCGATGGCTTACTGCCGGGCACTGGCCTTTTGCCAGCCTTTACGAGTTTGTCACCCTTTTTGTATGGGCGCTGGCCGGAGCGACGGTATGGATTGCCCTCCGCTGGCGGCTAACGATTATCACCGGCTTCACCCTGCCCCTGGCTGTAGGCCTAATGGGGGTCGCCAGCGTGCTTTCCAGTGACCTCCGCCCCCTGGCTCCGGCCCTGCAGAGCATCTGGCTGCAACTACACGTGGCTACGGCCGTCCTGGCCTACTCAGCTTTCGCGATTTCCTTCGCCCTGGCCGTAATGTACCTGCTAAGCGAACGTGCTGCAGGGTGTTCGACGGATACGCGCCTGCCGTCACCTGCCGTCCTTGACCGTTGTACCTACAGCACGGTGGCCTTTGGTTTCGCTTTTCAAACGCTGCTTCTGATCACCGGGGCGATCTGGGCGGAGGAAGCCTGGGGCGCCTGGTGGAGTTGGGACCCCAAGGAGACGTGGGCGCTTGTCACGTGGTTCATTTACGCGCTGTACCTGCACGCCCGGAAGGCGCTCGGATGGCACGGGCGGCGCGCGGCCTGGCTTGCCGTCGCAGGTTTCGCCGCCCTCCTCTTTACTTTGCTGGGGGTCAGCTTCCTGCTCCCGGGTCTGCATGCTTATTAAGAAGGAAACCCCAAATGTGAGGGTCCAAATGTGAGGGTCTGACCCTCACATTTGCTCACATTTGGGGGTCGACACATTTCAGCAGCCGGTTTTCAGGGTTCCAGCGCGGTCTGCAAAGTGCCGCCAATGGCTTGCCTACAGCCGTTCGGTGGCGGCGGCCTCGGCGGCCACGACCAGCGGGTAGGCCGCGGGTGATGGGGTGAGCATCGGGTGGGTGCCCATCTGGAAACCGGCCATCTGGGTCGCCGTCATCCGGTGCAGCAGGCAGGCGCTCAGCAGGTTGACCAGGTCGCCGACGCTCTTGCTGCCTACGACCTGGCCTCCCAGCAAAACTCCTGAATAGCGGTCGAAGACCAGCTTTACCCTGGTGTCCTGCGTGCCGGGTAGGGCGCTGGGATGCTGATTCGGCGCCGAAGCTTCCCCGATCAGCACCTCGTAACCTTTTTCTTCCGCCGCGCGCTCGGTCAGGCCCGCGCAGCCGAAAGCCTTGGTGCCGATAAAGGTGGAAAACACGCCTACCGTGCCGGGGTTGGTGCGCCGCCGGACGTAAAGGTTGGCTCCGGCCACCCGCGCCTCCATCGAGGCGACGGAAGCGAGCTGGATGCGCACCGGATTCCCCGCGAAGAAGGAGAACTTTTCGGTACAGTCGCCGCAGGCGAAGATATTGGGGTCGGAGGTGGCCATGGTCCGGTCGACCATGATGCCGCCCAAGGGTCCCAGCGTCAGGCCGGCTTTGCTGGCCAGGGAGGTGATTGGGCGCACCCCGGTACTCAGGATAACCACGTCGGCCGGCAATTCGGTCCCGTCGGCCAGGACGACGCCCTGCACCCGGGTGTCTCCCGTCAGCTCTTTGACCTTCTGGTTGGTCAAGATCTTGACGCCGAGAACCTCCAGTTCGTGCTCCGCTTCGACGCAAATCTCCTCGTCAAAGGAACTGTAGAGGCAGCAGGGCAATATCTCCACGATGGTTACGTCGAGCCCGCGATGTTTTTTTATCTCTTCAGCCACTTCGACGCCGACGAACCCGCCTCCGACGATGACCACCTTGGCGGCGGTGTCCAGCGCCGTGAAGATCTTCTGGAGGTGGGGGAGAGATTTCGTGATCCAGAAGACGTTCTCTTTGTCCCTCCCGGGAATGGGCGGCGAAACGGGGTGAGAGCCGGTGGCCAGGACGAGCTTGTCGTAGCCGATGCTTCCTCCCGAGGCCAGGGAGATCTTTTTAGTGTTCCTGTCGAGGCCGGTCACTTCTCCGACCCGCAGTTCGATCCCCCGCTTTTCTAGGACGTAGTCCGGGTTGACGTTTTTCAGCGGGTCCGCCTTCAGCGTGCCGAACATGTAGGGAATGCCGCAGGGAATCAAGGTTTTCTCCTCGTGGCGGATGACCAGCACCTTCTTGTCGGGGTAGTGCCGGCGGGCGGTGGTCGCCGCCGTAACTCCCGCCGTGCCGCCGCCGACGACGACGATGTCATAAGCGTTTGCCATGTTTTTCACCCCTTAGGTAATTCGTTGCATAATTGTTAGAGTTTGTGCCTGCATTCACAATCCCCGGCAAAATGATGAGGGCTTTTGGCCCTATCAAATACCCCCGGGACATTGTATACCATAATTATATAGCATAGCCGGGGTGAAATTAAAGGGTTTTGGGAAGTTCCGGCGCAATAACGGGACCCAACAGCCAACGGCTAAGATCTAAAATCCAAGATCTTGTCATATGCCCGCGGCGGCCCGGAGGGCCTCCAAGCCCACCCGTTCGATGGTCGTCCCCAGGCGCTCGCCGTTTTTCCCAAGCTCGCGGTAGGCCTGCAGGGTTTTCTCCAGGAGCCCCGGAATATCCTCGGAAGGCACGTTCTCGGCAATCTTGTCGCCGATCCGCGGGCGTGCGCCGGCTCTTCCGCCGACGATCACCGTCCAGCCCTTCAACTTGCCGAAGGCGCCGAAATCGCGCAGCCAGGATTCACAATAGCATAACGGGCACCCGGAAATGCCGATCTTAAATTTGGCCGGCAGGTTCCCGGCTCCTAGGAAACCCTTGTCCAGGACCTCGGCCAGGGCCAGGGCGTTCTGCTGTCCGAACTTGCAGACCACGTTGCCGGGACAGGCCGTTACGTAATGGATGGCCCCACGGCCGGCGCCGGTTCCATGCCCAGTTCGGCCCAGACGGCCTCGACCGCGTCGGGCTTGATGCCCACCAGGGCAAAGCGCTGGGCGCCGATCAGCTTGATGATCGGGATTTCGAATTTTTCCACCGTGTCGGCCAGTTTTCTTAAAACCGCCGCGTCGACCATTCCCGCCGTGCCGATGTGCGGGACGATGGCGTACGTCTCCTTGTCGCGCTAGATAAAGACCCCCCTTGGGACTTCCGTATCGGTCAAGCCGATCCCCTCCTCACGGTCGTGCTCTTGCTGTTCCTCTAAGGTTCTTAATACATTTAATACATTCGCGAACGGGCATGGCACATCCTTCCTTGGATTGGCTACTGCTAACTGCCAACTACCGCTCAATCCCCAGATTATTTAAATTGGCGTTCCCGCACGGGAATGCCTTCGAGCCTTACACCCTAGATAGGAAACCGCGGCTTCGTGTCGAAATGACCGGTTAAAACCATCAATCTCTGCATCCCAAATTCTCCAGCAATCCTTGCTATCGTTACGCTTTTCGACGCAGCCGCAAGCATCAGGATCGGGGGTTCACGCTTGCTCCACCGGATTTTCTTCGAACAGAGCCCGGATATTCTACTGGTTGCCGCGGCCGGTGGACGGATCGTCCAGGCCAACAGCAAGGCGGTGGGAGCCTACGGCTATTCCCGCGAGGAGCTGCTTTCCCTGCGCCTCGACGACTTAGGCCCGGTGGGGCAGATAGCTGCCCGCCTGGCTGTTTAAAAAGGGGGTTGCGAATGAAAAGAAACAAGGCGCAGGAGCTGATTGCCATAGTGTCGGAACGTCCCGGCATCGGTGTGGATGAACTGACCGACCGGCTGGATATCGAGCCCGGCGACCTCTATACGTTGCTCAATGAGCTGGCCGGCGATGAACGCATTTTTGACGGCCGGCACTTCCGGGTCAGCGGCTGGGACGGCCCTCTGACCCTGGCTCGGGTCCGGGAGCTTGCCGCCCCGCAGGTTGACCTCACCCGTTCCCTGCGCATCAACAAGATCATCGAACTCCTCAACGAGGCTACGCCGACCGGCGGGCTGACGGTCAAAGACCTGGCGGAGGCCTGCGAAGTCAGTGAACGGCAGGTCTACCGGGACCTCAAGGCTATCGAGGAGCAGGTCGGCATCGAACTGGAACGGCGGGGCAAGACCCAGACGCTGTACCGTTTAAAACGCTGCTACCTGCCCCCTCTTTCTCCCGACAGGGCGCTCATCATTTACCTGACACTGCTGCAGCAGCAGGGTTCGCCCCTTGCCGGGCAGACCGAGGGGCTTAAGAGGCTGCTGGTGACGCATCTTTTTAAGAATCGGTATCCTGTCGAGGCCTTCCCTTTTGAAAAGCTGCAGCAGCGAGTACATATCGTTGACGAAGGGCTGGCTGATCCCGCCGAAGTGGGCGGCGTCTTTACCAGGTTGTTGCAAGCCTTAACCGAGGAGCGGCGTATCAAAATAAGATACTACGTTGCTTACCGCAACGCGTGGTCCGACCGTATCGTGGAACCCTACGGTCTGGTATGCAAACGCCACAACTGGTATCTCGCCGGGTTCTGCCAGGAATCGGGGCGCACCAGGACCTTCCGCGTGGACCAGATCAAGAATGTCTTTGTGCTCGGCGAGGGTTTTAGCTACCCGCCCGATTTTAACCTGCGAGCCTTTCTCGGGGATTCATGGGGTGTCATTAACGACGGCGAGCCTTTTGACATCCGGCTGCGCTTCTCGCCCGTGGTGGCGCATAGAGTGAGGAGGATCGTTTATCACCCGTCCCAGTGCATCGAGGAAGAATTGCCTGACGGTTCGGTTGTCGTGGCCTACCGTTCATCCGGTAAGAACGAACTGAAAGGCTGGCTCCTGCAGTGGGGTCCTGAGGTGGAAGTGCTGGAACCGCAGTGGCTTAGGGACGAATTAAAAGAGACGGCGCTTACCGTGGCCAAAATGTACAACATTTGACGCTGGCCGCCCAACCTCTCCTGCTTGCGGGACTATTGTGTCGATTTTTCGGCAGGAATTTAAAATGCGATGGGGAATTGTCTTTAAGTTGTGATGGTCGAGCCCGATTTGCGGACGGCAGGGGGGGTGCTTCTCGGTCTAGGAGACTGCAAAGACTTGACTGTCGAAACCGTAGCCAAACCAGGAAGCCTTTTATTCTCATAGTTTTAGTATTATTAGTTTAGTAATTATGTTGACGGGAGGCGTGGATGTTGCGAAAGTTTTCCAAATTAATGCTTGTTGTGGCCGTACTGCTGATCGCTGGCCTTATCGTTGCCGGCTGTGGACAGAAGAAGGCTCAGGAACCCGCTCCGCAGGCCGGCGCGGAGAAAATGAAGGTCGGCTTCGTGTACATCGGCACCCCCGGTGACGCCGGCTGGACCTTTGCCCACGAAAAGGGACGCCAGCAGCTTGTTGCCGAGATGCCTGACATCGAGACCAAGGTTGTCGAGAACGTGACTGACGCCGACGCCGAGCGCGTCATCACCCAGCTGGCGGAGGAAGGCTGCAAGGTCATCTTCACCACCAGCTTCGGCTTCATGGATCCCACCATCAACGTGGCCGCCAAGTACCCCGACGTCGTTTTCATGCACTGCTCCGGCTATAAGACGGCCCCCAACGTGGGCACCTACTTCGGGCGCATGTACCAGGCCCGCTACCTTACCGGACTGATCGCGGGCAAGGCCACCAAGTCCAACCTGATCGGTTATGTGGCGGCCTTCCCGATTCCGGAAGTCATCCGTGGCATCGACGCTTTTGCCCTTGGTGTTAAGAAGGCCAACCCCGATGCCAAGGTCCGCGTGGTTTGGACAAACACCTGGTTCGACCCGGCTCGTGAAAAGCAGGCCGCTCAAGCCCTCCTTGACGCCGGCGCCGACGTTATCGCCCAGCACCAGGACACCCCCGGCCCGCAGCAGGCCGCTGAGGCTGCCGGCAAGCTTTCCATCGGCTACAACAGCGATATGAGCAAGCTGGCTCCCAAGGCCGTCCTGACTTCGGCCGTCTGGAACTGGGGCCCGTTCTACGTCGACATTGTCAAGCAGGTCAAGGAGGGGACCTGGACAAATAAACAGTGGTGGGTCCCGATGTCGGAAGGCATTGTTGACCTTGCTCCGTACAGCGATAAGGTGACCGACGAGATGAAACAGCTTGTCGAGGCCGAAAAGGCCAGGATCATAAGCGGCGAGTGGGACGTCTTCACCGGCCCGATCAAGGACAACAAGGGCGAACTGAAGGTTCCCGAGGGGCAGAGGATGTCCGACGCCGACATGCTGTCGATGGAATGGTTTGTTGACAACGTGGAGGTTGTCAAGTAGGGTGTCGGCTGTAAAACATCACCTTCAGGATTAAATCGTAACGCCTGCTACTAATGGTCAAGCTGTTCAGGGTGCCGGCAGGATATGCTCAGTTTCCTGCCGGCGCCTATCTTGTAATAGCTATCAGCACTCAGCGCTTGGATCATAAGAGAGTCTCAATCTGAGCGTTGAATGCCGAATGCTAAACGCTATTCAGGTGCACTGAGAACTGCGGGTGTCAGTGCTCGAATTGCGGAATTAATCCCGATCTGAATGCTGATTGCTTAGGCTGAACGTTAAACGTGATAGGAATTCCCGTACGGGAATTCCTTCTGGTCCGACATCTGACGACTGACGACCGAAAAGGCGGGGGCATAAGTTGGAATACCTGGTAGAGATGAAGGGCATCACCAAGCGTTTTCCCAGGGTTTTCGCCAATGACCGCGTGGACTTCAACGTCCGGCCGGGGGAGATCCACGCCCTTCTTGGCGAAAACGGCTCCGGCAAGAGCACGCTGATGAGCATCCTCGCGGGTTTGTACCGCCCTGACGATGGCCAGATCATTTACAAGGGCCGCCCGGTGAGTTTCCGCTCGCCCCGTGACGCCATCCGGGCCGGCATCGGTATGGTGCACCAGCATTTCAAACTGGTCGAAACCTTCACGGTGGCCGAGAACATTATCCTGGGAGACCGGAACATCTCCTTTGTGCTGCGTCCGGCGGCGAAGGAGCGTGAGCTGACCGAGCTCTCGGCGCGGTTCGGTCTGGCTATCAACCCCGGGGCCTATGTGTGGCAGCTCTCCGTAGGGGAACGCCAGCGGGTGGAGATCGTCAAGATGCTCTACCGCGGCTGCCAGCTGCTGATCCTGGACGAGCCGACGGCGGTCTTGACCCCGCAGGAATCCGCAGAGCTTTTTGCCAACCTGCGCCGGATGGCTGACGACGGGCGCGGGGTGGTGATGATCACCCATAAGCTTTCCGAGGTCATGGCCGTAGCCGACCGTGTCACCGTCCTCAGAGGCGGGCGCGCGGTGGCGGCCATGACCCGGGGAAGCTTCAGCGAGCGGGAGCTGGCTACCGCCATGGTCGGGCGCGAGGTCACCCAGGAAAGTCGCCGGCAGGGATCCGCCGAAGGGCGTACTGTCCTGGAGATGCGGGATGTCTACGCCCTGAACGACGTTGGGCGCTGGGGGCTTGAGGGGGTAAGCCTCGCCATCCGTTCCGGGGAGATTCTAGGCGTGGCCGGGGTCGCGGGGAACGGACAGCGCGAACTGGCCGAGGTCATCACGGGGCTGAGGCCCGTGCAGCGCGGCAGGATCTTTCTCGAAGGGCAGGATGTGACCAATCTCGGGCCGCAGGCGCTTATCGACCGGGGCATCAGCCACATTCCCGAGGACCGCCTGGGTACCGGTCTCGCTCCCGGGATGAACGCCATTGACAACATTTTACTGAAAGATTACCGGAAGGCTAAGGGCAGGGCCGGGCTGATTGATTACAAGGCAGCCCGTTCCCGCACCCAGAAGCTGGTTCAAGCCTTTGACGTCCGCCTGGCGGGCTTGCGTGCCCCGGTCAAGCTCCTGTCAGGCGGCAATCTCCAGAAGCTGCTCCTGGCCAGGGAGCTTTCGGCCGAGCCGCGTTTGATTGTAGCCGCCTACCCGGCGCGCGGATTGGACATCGCGGCTGCCGAAGCCGTCAGCAGGTTCCTGCTGCAGGAACGCCGGCGGGGTACGGCCATCCTGCTTATTTCCGAGGACCTTGACGAAATCTTTGCTCTAAGTGACCGCATTATTGTCCTGAGCGGGGGCAGGGTGATGGGTGAGCCTCTCAGGACCGAAACGGCCACGCGGGAACAGGTGGGCCTGTTGATGATGGGTGCCGGCGGGGAGGCGAAGGCCGTATGACCCGGACTTACTTCGGCTTTATAGTTGAAAAAAAACTAATGCCGTCGCCATGGATGGTTGCGCTTGTGCCCGCCGCTTCGCTGCTGCTGGCCCTCCTGACCGGCGCCGTCTTTTTCTACCTGACGGGCCGCGACCCCGTCGAGTTGTACTCCCGCATGTGGCAGGGTGTCTTCGGCTCGCATTACGGCCTTTCCGAGACGGTCGTCAAGGCGATTCCCCTGGCCCTGGCCGGCCTGGGGCTGGCCCTGGCCTTCCGGATGCAGCTGTGGAATATCGGCGGTGAGGGACAGCTTTACATGGGCGCGTGGGGGGCGACGTGGGTGGCCTTGACTTTTGCGGGACAGCCCGCCTGGCTCCTGCTCCCGGGGATGTGCCTGGCCGGGCTGGCCTGCGGGGGGTTGTGGGCGCTTGTTCCCGCCGTGCCCAGGGCGCTCTGGAAGACAAACGAGATTATCACGACCTTGATGCTGAACTACGTGGCCATCCTGTGGGTGGACTACTTTGTTTACGGGCCCTGGCGCGACCCGCAGGGGTTCAACTTCCCTCTTACCGCCCAATTTACCGAAGGGGCGTGGCTTCCGACCCTGGGCGACTCGCGCATCCACGCCGGCCTGCTGGCGGCGGTGCTCCTGGCCGTGGCCTTCTACTACCTGATCTACAGGACCCGCTGGGGTTTTGAGATACGCGTGATCGGCGAGAGCGAGAGTACGGCCCGTTATGCCGGGATCAACGTCCGGCAGAACATCCTCCTGGTGCTTTTCATCAGCGGGGCGATTTGCGGCCTGGCCGGGATGGTGGAGGTCTCGGGCATTGTCCACCGCCTTCAGCCCGGCTTCAGCCCGGGATACGGTTACACGGCGATTATCGTCGCCTGGCTTGCCAAATTGAATCCCCTGGCCATTTTGCCCGTGGCTTTTTTCCTGGGGGCTTTGCAGGTTGGCGGTTATGCCGTGCAGACCAGTGGTATCCCGAGCACCATGGTTAATATGCTGACCGGTGCGCTGCTTTTCTTTGTGCTCGGCGGCGAAATCCTCTTGAAGTACCGTATCCGGCGCCCGGAACGGCAAGAACAGGGGGTTGAAGCGGCGTGACTTACGACTTTCTGATTGCCTTGCTGGCCACGGCGGTCACTGCCGGCACGCCGCTGCTCTTTGCGGCTCTCGGTGAAATCCTGGCTGAAAGGTCGGGTGTCCTGAACCTGGGCGTTGAGGGCATGATGCTCGTCGGCGCGATCAGCGGCTTCATGGTGGCCTTCGCCACCGGGAACCCCTGGGCCGGGGTCGTGACGGCCGTGGCGGCGGGCGGAGCGATGGCTTCCATCCACGCCTTCCTGTCGGTAACTCTCCGGGCCAACCAGGTGGTGAGCGGCCTGGCGCTGACCCTCTTCGGAACGGGCTTGAGCGGGTATATCGGGAAAGTCATGGTCGGCAACCCCCTGCCCGCGGCCTTCAAGCCGGTACACCTCCCCGTCCTCTCGGACCTGCCCCTGCTGGGTCCGGTGCTCTTTCGCCAGGACGCCCTGGTCCTGCTCAGCTACCTGCTGGTGCCCCTGCTCTGGCTCCTGATCTACCGGACCCGGGCCGGGCTGAACCTGCGTGCCGTCGGCGAGAATCCGGCCGCCGCCGACTCCATGGGCGTCAACGTTTTCGCCACGCGGTACTTATACGTGATTGCCGGCGGGATGCTGGCCGGGCTGGCGGGAGCGTACATCTCCCTGGCCTACGTGCCGACGTGGATGGAAGGCATGACTGCAGGCCGCGGGTGGATTGCCGTGGCGCTGGTTATTTTCGCCACCTGGAACCCGATCTACGCCCTCGTGGGCTCCTATATCTTCGGCGGCATCGAAGCCCTCGGTTTTCGGTTGCAGGTCCTGGATATAGCCGTTTCGCCGTACTTCCTGAAGATGCTCCCCTACCTGGCCACCGTCTTCGTGCTGGTTTTGGTCAGCAAGAGGAACGCCCTGACGCGCATCGGCGCGCCGGGCGCCCTCGGCCTGCCCTACGACCGGGAGGAACGCTGAGCAATGATTGAGAGAAATTTTGATATTCCCTTTATTGCTGATCTGGCCCTTCGTGAAAAGCAAATCCAGCAGAACTACCGTCCGATTATCGCTGTACATAAATGGTTTGCGCGACGCCCCGGTACGTTATTCCGGGGGCTTTTGCTGTCTGAGTTCATAAAGGGTAGTTTAAGAGATAACTTCTATAAAGCCCACAATCTGAAGGGGATCAAAGTAGCCGATCCATTTATGGGCGGCGGAACGCCGCTCATCGAGGCTAACCGCCTGGGGTGTGATATCGTCGGCTACGACATTAATCCAATGGCTTATTGGATCGTGCGCCAGGAGATCGAAAGTATTGATCTAAAGGCCTACCGTGAAGCGGCAGCCGATCTCCTGAGTTGGTTGGAGAAGAAAATCGGTGCCTTTTATAAAACCATCTGTATGAAGTGTGGTTCTCCGGATGCCCACGTCAAGTATTTTATTTGGGTCAAAACGCTTAAGTGCAGTGGATGCAGAGAGACTTTCGATTTATTCCCCGGCTACTTACTTGCCGCAAACCGGCGCCATCCGAAGAATGTCCTTATTTGCTCCGCATGTGGCTATTTGAATGAAGTAGAAAACAAAAAGAATCCGGGGATTTGTCATACCTGCGGTGTGCTTTTAAAAACAAACGGGCCGGCGAGCCGCAATCAATGCCAGTGTCCTCATTGCGGTAGGGTTAACACTTATCCCGATCCGTTAAAGGGCGCACCCCGGCACCGCATGGTGGCTATAGAATATTACTGTCCAGCCTGTAAGCCTAATCATCGGGGCCGGTTTTTCAAAAAACCCGCTGAGGAGGATTTGGCGAAATACAAGGAAGCCTCTGTTGCATTGGCCCAGTTAAGTCCGATCTATGTTCCAGACGACGAAATTCCCCCCGGTGACGAAACCGACCGGCTTCACCGCTGGGGTTACCGGCGCTACCGAGAAATGTTTAACGACCGTCAGTTATTGGGTTTGGAATTAAGCTGCCGGGCTATTGCCGGGTATCCAGACGCTAGAATTCGCAATGCGTTGGCAACAAACTTATCCGACCTTCTTCGCTACCAGAACATGCTTTGCCGTTACGACACAACGGCCTTGAAGTCGCTGGATATATTCTCGGTGCATGGCTTTCCCGTCGGCCTGATACAATGTGAGTCCAACCTGCTGGGCATAGCTGATGGGTACAAGGGGTTAAATGTGGGAAGTGGCGGCTGGTCCAACATTATTTCAAAGTACGAACGTGCCAAGGCCTATTGTGAAAATCCATTCGAAATCCGGCATCAAGGCAGCCGCAAAGTTCAGCTGCCAATAAAGGGAGAATGGATTGGCGAGCATCGTTTTACATCAGCTTTCCCTGAGAAGCGGAAGGTTGGGCTTTACTGCTGCAGTTCTACTTTTTCTGACTTGCCCCCAGCGTCCCTTGATGCGGTTTTGACCGATCCACCTTATTATGCCAATGTACAGTATGCGGAGTTGATGGATTTCTGCTACGTTTGGCTGCGCCGGTTGGCCCAGGACGCCGGCGGGGTTTTCAATAAGTGTTCTACCAGGGACGAAAACGAACTGACCGGCAATGTTACGATGGAGCGGGGCCTTACCCATTTTACAGAAGGATTAGCTTCGGTCTTTAAAAAAATGGCATGCGCATTAAAACCGGGAGCCCCACTGGTCTTCACTTATCACCATAATTCGATAGAAGCATATTTGCCTGTCGCGGTTGCCGTTCTTGATGCGGGATTGACCTGTTCTGCTTCTATTCCCTGTCCGGCTGAAATGGGCGCTTCCATTCATATAAACGGGACCGGATCATCTGTAATTGACACAGTTTTTGTCTGCCGTTCAACCGGTTCTGTTCCGCGTCGCACAATCGTGTTCACGCCTGAAGAAATAGCCGGGCTGGTGCGCGAAGATTTAAGACTATTACGGGCCGGAAATGTCAAGCTAACGCGTGGAGACATGCGTTGTGTTGCATACGGGCATCTCGTCCGCCTGGCCATATGGCACTTGAGAAAGATCTGGGATGTTGAAAGGTCCGCTTCAGAAAAACTAAAACAAGTTGCTCTAACTATAGATACACTTGGTGGTTGGTCTGGTATTGAAAAACATCTGGCGGGTGACATGACAGATATTCCCTTCTGCCGGACCTGCCTGGCCCGCGAAGAACAAGGATGCTACGGGGGAGAAGAGGATGAAATATCCTTTTGAAGTTCCTTTTTCTGAAGTAGAAGCGAACCCGGATATTTATATATCCGCCGTTTTTTCCTGCCTTGAATCAGAGTTTCTTGTCTTGCCCAGAGGGGATGGATTTGTTGATTACCCTGTCTTTGAAAGTGGATATGAGGCACTAAAACAGTCGACGGGTGGATTCCGGAATATCGATCCCAAACCCATAACGGAGGCAGCTTGTCGGAACCCAATGATCATTATTGTCCTCCGGACTATGCTTGGTTTCACGCCACCTGAGTGGGCTTATGTAACAACTCAACGGACGGGTGTTGAAGTTACTCAGGGTTTTGTTCGCACCCTGGATCGAAATATTCGCATGTCGCCATTGAAGCCTTTAGGCTCTGGTGAAGTCACAAAGAAAAGGGTGAGGGCACTGGTGGAAACTGCCTGTCAGTTGCTTAATTCGCCGGTCCCTGCAGTTGGTCAAGATAAAATTCACCGGCTGGATAAGGCTGATACTCGCGGTGGTCCCTCTACGATTAGGGCGATGTCGGTGATGGGAGTGCCCTATGCCATGCTGTTATATGAGCGGTTTCTGGGACGGCCATTTGCCGGTCACAGGGATTCTGTGTCCGAGTTGGTCGGCGACAGTCTGGAATCGGCCATAGAGGAGGTGTTGACCAGGACGGGTGTAAGTTACAGGAAAACAAAAAGAGCGGAACGGATTCCGGGATTTGACCAGGCGCCAGATTTTATCGTTCCCAGCGAATTTAACCCACAGGTTGTTATTGAAGCTAAGATCACTGAAGATGACGGCACGGCCAGGGATAAGGTGACCCGCATTCAACGCCTTGCCCTTCTGAGCGGAACAGGAGAGTTGCCTCATTTTGAAGTAGTTGCCTGTATTGGCGGACGCGGGTTTGGTGTCCGTCGCGAAGATATGAAGAAACTGCTACTGGCTACCCGAGGGAAGGTATTTACGTCAAAATCATTGGATCATCTTGTGGAATACACACGGTTGAGAGCATTTAGAACAAGATAGAGGCAGTCAAAACGGCGGTGTTGATTAACGAGTCTTAACTATCCCGACTTGGAGCGGAACGGCGCAGGGGTGCGTACTATTGAGGGTCGGGTATACGCTTCTTTACTCTCTCCCATGCATGCTTTTCAAGGAAACTCCCCGGCACATTGGCCTCCATCTCCAGGAACATCTTGTAAGGGACGGTGAAGGAGAGAATGTCCGGGTCGACCATCGGCCGCGCGCTGATGTCGGTGATGCCCACTACCGCTCGGGGCCGTTCCCGCCGGGCTTCCTGGTAAGGGATCAGGCAAACGGTATGGCAGCCCGCGCCAAAGGGAATGATCACGCTGTCATTGCCGGGGCGGTCGTAGTTGGCAAGCACCACCAGCGCCGATAGTTGGTCCGGATTGGCGTAAAAGCAGACCAGTTGTGGGGTTTCCTTTTGTAAATCGACCTTTTCCAGCGGCGTAAAGACAACGTAGGTATAAGGGATATCGGTGATGGGCAGCTGTTCGACGAAACTCCTGGCTAGCTCGGGCGTTTTCTTGTAAGCCTCGCCTTCCCGGTATCCTTCTCCCCGCCCGGTGGACAGGAAGTATTCGATACCCCCGGGAAAGACCTCGTACTGGTTTCCGAAACCCAGACCCACGCCCCCACCGCGGCAGCCGAACGTCTGGCGGTCGAAGACGGCTGTTTGGCCTTTGGCCGCGGCCGTGAACAGGGCCATCACGCATCCCCACCGCTCTTCTTTAAACTGCAGAGCGCCTTCCGGTTTTTCATCTGTAAAAATGATGGCTACGGGCGCATAACGAAGCTTCAGTTCTTTGGCAATTAGGCTCATACTAACCCCTCCCCGTCCTTCTGGTTATTCCGGCCACGTACGACGAAAGACGAACGACGCACAACGTGTTAGATCCACCTACGTTTGCGGAAGTACCCCAGCATCCCCACCCCGATACCGATCATCACGAGCCAGGTAACCGGATATCCCCACCTCCATTCGAGTTCGGGCATGTACCTGAAGTTCATCCCGTACACGCCGACGATGAAGGTGAGAGGGATGAAGATGGTCGAGATGATGGTCAGAACCTTGATTACTTCGTTCAGCCTGTTGCTCAAACTCGACAGGTAGAGGTCGAGCATTTCGGAGACCATTTCCCGGTAGGTTTCGGTGGTGTCGATGATCTGTATGGTGTGGTCGTAAACGTCCCTGAGGTAGATGAGGGTGGTTTCTTTAAAAAGCGGCGAATCTCCCCGCTGAAGGCCGCCCACTACCTCGCGCAAAGGCCAGACGGCATTGCGCAGGACCATCAACTGTCTCTTAAGGATGTGGATTCCATGTACGCTGTTCGGGAGCGGACGGGCTACCAGCTCTTCTTCTACCGACTCAATATGATCGCCGATCTGTTCGACCAGGCCAAAGTAGTCGTCGACGATAGCGTCGATAAGCGCGTAGGCCAAGTAGTCGGCACCCGATTTCCTCAGGCGGCCCTTGGCGTTCCTGATCCGTTCCTTAACCGGATCAAAAACTGCGCTTTCCTGTTCCAGGAAGGACAGTACGTAGTTCGGACCGAGGATAATGCTCACCTGGTCAATCAAAATTGCTTTGCCCTCGCGCTGCAGCATTTTGAAGACGAGGTAGACGTAGTCTTCGTAATCTTCAATCTTAGGGCGCTGCCCGATGTGCAGGATGTCCTCCAGGACAAGAGGGTGCAAGCTGAAGCGGTTTCCCAGCGTTTCGATGGTCGCCGTGTCATCGAGTCCTTCAACGTTGATCCATGTAACCGTGGTAGGGTCCTTCGACGGGAGATATTCCTTGACGGTCTCGAGCACTTTTTCCTGGTAATGGTCTTCGTTGTATTCCCACAGGGAAATCTTGACTTTTCCATCTGTCCGCGTTCCTACCGGGATCAGTGTTCCGGGGGACAGGCCGGCCTTTTGGGAGGCCCTCTTGAAGATGGTTGACACTTTCATTCGCCTCGCGTTTCTCCTTTGCGCTGTCCTTTATCTTAGGGCAAGGGTCTTTGCTTAATCTGTCCGCTTACAAGCCTTTCCTAAAGAGGTTCGCGCAAATCTGCCAAAAGCCTCCCATTGGGCTGTAAGCTTAGGCAATAGACATTGGGGTGGGCAATAAACGCTTAATGTTTAGTGCTCAATGCCGAAGGCGCATTAATGTCCGTTTGGCAGGAACGGCTTTGGCTTTCGTCGAACCTGCCTGGATGAGGAGAGTGATCGTTTTGCGCCCTACCTGGGATGAGATCTTTATGGAGCAGGCGCGCCTGATGGCCCGCCGTTCGACCTGTTTGCGCCGGCAGGTGGGAGCCGTCCTGGTGCGTGACAAGCGCGCCATCGCCAGCGGGTATAACGGTCCCCCGTCCAGCCTGCTGCACTGCGCGGAGCGCGGCGGCTGCCTGCGCGCGCAGTTGAACGTCCCCCCCGGGGAACGCCAGGAAATCTGCCGGGCCCTGCACGCCGAGCAAAACGTGGTTCTCCAGTTGGCCATCACGGGCTTGAGCGGCGTCAACTCTACGATCTACGTCACCCATTTCCCCTGCTTTACCTGCGCGAAGCTGCTGGTTCAACTGGGGGTGCGCGAGGTGGTTTATGCCGAGGGGTACCCGGATCAGTTCAGCCGGGACGTGCTCGAGGAAGCCCGGGTGGTCTGCCGGCCCTTCCCGGGGAGCGGGGGAACGTTGACAGGGGAGGCATAAAGTTGCTAGCATTTATATAAGCATATGATAATGTTCGGGGTTGATAGCGTGCAGCCGGTATTGGCCGAGATGCAGGCCGCTATCCTTAAAGGTCTGGCGCATCCGACCCGGGTGAAGATCGTGGAAATGCTCCGGGGCGGGGAGCGTTGCGTTTGTGAACTCATGGAGGAACTGGCCTTGGAACAGTCCAACGTGTCCCAGCACCTTGCCGTCCTCAAGAAGCTCGGTATCCTGGGATCGCGCAAGGACGGGCTCAAGATGATGTACTGGGTTCGCCATCCCCAGGTTTTTGAGGTATTGGATCTGCTCCGGGTGGTCCTGAACAGGCAGACGAAAGAAATCCAGGAAGCATTGGGCACTGGGCACTGAGTGCTCAATGCTCAGCGCTCTATCCGTTAAACTATCTCTAAAGCCTTGGTTTACAAGGAGATCCCCGATCTCCT
>NZ_JBQXEZ010000022.1:0-29928 GCF_052618305.1 Desulforudis sp. DRI-14
GATCGGGGATCTCCTTGTAAACCAAGGCTTTAGAGATAGTTTAACGGATAGGGCGTTGAGCATTGTGAATTGCATTGAGCACTGTGCGCTGGGCACCGAAATAGCTGTGGGCGCTGGGATTAATCTAGGAAAGGGATTCGGTTTTACCGGATCCCATCCTAAAGTATCTCAACGCTCAATGCCCATAGCTCAGTGCTCATTCCAGCTTCTTAATTGTTACGCCGGTGTAATAGTGCTGCAGGATGGCGCGGAAGTCCTTGCCGTGCTCGGCCAGGCCCTTGGCGCCGTACTGGCACAGCCCCACCCCGTGACCGTTGCCGGTAGTGGTGTAGACAAGCTTCCCGTTTTTGTAGGTGAAGGTGAAGTTGGTGGAGCGCAACCCGAGGCGGTCGCGGACCACCGTCGCGGAAACCTCTGTGTTCCCGAAAGACAGCAGCTTCGGCCGCCCCGTGCTGGTGTACTCGAGCACCTGCACGATGTCGCCGACACCCGTGATCACCGGCAGGACGCTGATCTTCGTCCCCAGGGCCGCGTCTACTTGTTCAAGCGTGAAGGACTTAGTCTCCCCCGGGTAGGGATCGTGGTCGTAGGGGCAGGGCACGCTCCGCAGGTACGGGAGGTCGAACTTCCAGACGTCTCCCGCGCTTTCGGTGGCGCCCCCGCACGACGAATGGTACACCGGGTCGATCAGCTCGCCCTTGTGGACCAGCACCGTCCCCCTGGTGGAAGCCACCGCCCGGTAGACCTTGTAGTAAAAACGGTAATAGTCCAGCGTCCCCCAGCGCTGCTTTAAGTCTTCGCGCGAGTACCAGGCCTGGCCGTGACGGGGGTCGTCGCAGATGTCGGCTTCAGGATGTGGGTTGTTCACCGACCCCCCTTGCACAGTCAGCCTCTTGAGAATATACGTGCGCGCGCAGACTGCCTGGGCCTTGAGGGCCTCGGGCGGAAACGCGGCCGGCATCTCGGCTGCCACCACCCCGACCAGGTATTCCTCCAACGGCAGGGTAATGATCTCCCCCGTGGCGTGCCTGTAAAGCCGCACCTTCTCCGGCACGGCCTCCTTTTTGGTCACTTCGCCGATAAAATCCCGGTAGTTCTTCTGAAAGGAGACCGGATTGGCCAGGAGCAGGGCGGCAAGCAGAAAGACGAGACCGATAATCAGCCTTCTCAACCTGCTCCCTCCCCTGTGCAATATCTATGCATTGCTTTCCATATATATACAGTGTTTCCAATTGCGATAGGTTGCAAGCATGGAAGGAAGGGCGTCCTTGGCGCCCTTGGCGGTTATACTTGGAGGGCGCAAGAAAAGAAAAACCCCCGAAAGAGATGTCGCTCTCCGGGGGTCAGCTACCCTAGCTGGAAGTTTAGTGGTACTTGTCTCCCTGCTCCGCCACGCGCAGTCTGAGCAGTGCGCGCTTGAGCGCGGCTTCCGCCCGCAGGAGGTCGACCTCCTGCGCTTTGGATGCCAGGCGCTGCTCGGCGCGCTCCTTGGCCCGCCGGGCCCGTTCGACGTCGATCTGCTCAGGCAGTTCGGCGGCATTGGCAAGGACGACAATGCGGCTGTCTTTCACTTCCATGAAGCCGCCGCTTACCGCCAGCGTCTTCCAATGGCCATCCTTCTGCAGACGGAGGGCACCAATCTCGAGGCTGGTGATCAGCGGGGCGTGCTCGGGCAGGATACCCAGTTCACCGTCGGTACCACGGGCAATCACCAACCGCGCTTCGTCGGAATAGATTACCCGTTCCGGAGTGACGATCGAGACCTTTGAAGTCTTGTCTGCCATTGCGTGTAATGCACCCCCTGTTTCGGTCGTCAGTCGTCAGGCAGCGGTCGTCCGCAGGTATGACGATCAGCCACAACCCCTGCTGACTGCCGGCTCCGGACGCCCGACAACAGCTTACTGCCTACTGAGTTAGGAAGCCTTCAGGGCTTCGCCCTTCTCGCGGGCTTCCTCGATGGTGCCGACCATGTAGAAGGCGTCTTCCGGCAGGTCGTCGTGCTTGCCTTCAAGGATTTCCTTGAAGCCGCGGACGGTATCCTTCAGCGAAACGTAGCGCCCGGGCCGGCCGGTGAAAGCCTCGGCCACGTTGAACGGCTGGGACAGGAAGCGTTGCAGCCGGCGGGCGCGGGCCACGACCAGCTTATCCTCTTCCGAAAGCTCTTCCATACCGAGGATGGCGATGATGTCCTGCAGTTCCTTGTAGCGCTGCAGAACCTTCTGCACGCCGCGCGCCACCGAGTAGTGCTCCTGCCCGACGACGTTCGGGTCCAGGATGCGGGAGACGGAGTCGAGCGGGTCCACGGCCGGGTAGATACCAAGCTCGGTGAGCGCCCGGGACAGAACGACGGTGCCGTCGAGGTGGGCGAAGGTGTTCGCCGGGGCCGGGTCGGTCAGGTCGTCGGCGGGCACGTAGACGGCCTGCACCGAGGTGATCGAACCTTTGGTGGTCGAGGTGATGCGCTCCTGGAGCTGGCCCATCTCGGTAGCGAGGGTCGGCTGGTAACCCACGGCCGACGGCATGCGGCCGAGTAGGGCGGAAACCTCGGAACCGGCCTGGGCGAAACGGAAGATGTTGTCGATGAAGACCAGCACGTCGGCGCCTTCCTCATCGCGGAAGTACTCGGCCAGGCACAGGCCGGTCAGCGCGATGCGCAGACGGCAGCCCGGCGGCTCGTTCATCTGGCCGAAGACCATCATCGTCTTGTCCAGAACGCCGGCTTCGGTCATTTCCAGGAGCAGCTCGTTACCTTCGCGGGTCCGCTCGCCCACGCCGCAGAACACGGAGATACCGCCGTGCTGCTTGGCGATGTTGTTGATGAGCTCCATAACGATAACGGTCTTGCCCACGCCGGCGCCGCCGAACATCCCGATCTTGCCGCCCTTCATGAAGGGAACGAGCAGGTCGATAACCTTAAGACCGGTTTCCAGCTGCTCGACCTGGGTGGACTGGTCCACCAGGAGCGGAGCCGGGCGGTGAATCGGGTATTTCTTCTCGCTCTTGATCTCCCCGAGACCGTCGATCGGGTTGCCGAGAACATCGAGCAGGCGGCCGAGGACGGGACGGCCGACCGGAACCGAAATCGGGGCGCCGGTATCGTAAGCATCCATCCCGCGCACCAGACCGTCGGTAGTGGACATGGCAACGCAGCGGGCGACGTTGTTGCCGAGGTGCTGCGCGACCTCGAGAGTCAGGCCGATCTCACGGCCAAAAGCGTCCTTGGTTCCTGTTTCAATCTTGACGGCGTTGTAAATCGGCGGGACTTCACCGGGCTTAAACTTGATGTCCACGACAACGCCGATGATTTGGACTACTTTACCAACATTCATTGCCTTCCTCAAACCCTCCTCCGTAGTTTATTCCAGAGCCGCAGCGCCGCCGACGATATCAAGGAGTTCCTTGGTAATGCCTTCCTGGCGCAAGCGGTTCATTTGGAGTGTGAGGCGATCGATCATCTCGCCGGCGTTCTTGCTGGCGTTCTCCATGGCCGTCATGCGGGCGCTCTGCTCGCCGGCCTTGGACTCAAGCAACGCGGCAAAGATCGCGTTTTCAACGTACCGCGGCAGAAGGTCGGCTAAAACCTCTTCGGCCGAAGGCTCGAAGATGTACTGGGCCGTAGGCCCGTGGGCTTCCTTCTTTTCCACGGCGGCGCCTTCCGGCGGTTCCACCGGCAAAAGCTTGGTCACCGTAGGCTGCTGGACCAGGACGTTGACAAACTTCGAATAGATCAGGTAGACGGCGTCGTATTCGCTCGCGGTGTACTGGTCGATGACGAAGCGGGCGATCTCCTTGGCCTGATCGACGCGAATGTTCTCGCCCAGGTTGACGAAGAACTTGTCCATCTGCACGCCCCGGAAGCGGAAAAAGTTGCGGCTCTTGCGCCCCACCGCCACGATGGAAACGTTGTCCGCCTTGCCCATTTCTTTCTGGGCCGTGCGCAGGATATTGCTGTTGAAACCGCCGCACAGGCCTCGGTCCGCGGTAATGATCACATAGCAGACTTTGTTCGGCTCACGCTGGGCAAGCAGCGGGTGCTGGACATTCCTGGCCGCTCCCGACAGCCGGCCCAACACTTCGTGAATCTGCCTGGCGTAGGGGCGGGCCGCGACGACGGCCGCCTGGGCCTTGGCCATCTTGGCCGTAGCCACCGCCTTCATGGCCTTGCAGATCTTCTGCGTGCTTTTTACACTATTGATGCGACGCCGGTAGTCGCGTAGTGCAGGCATATTTACACCTCACTTTCGCGCCTATAGTCCGTACTGTTTGACGAAGTTCGATTTGAACTCCTCGACAGCGGCCTTGAGCTTCGGCTCGACGTCGCCGGTGATTTCCCTGGCCTCGGCGATGGCCTTGCCGATTTCCGGCTTTTCGCTGCGCATGAACTTCAGGAACTCGGCCTCGAATTCACGGACCTTTTCCACCGGGAGCGAATCCAGGTAGCCTTTGACACCGGCATAGATCGACATAACCATTTCCTCCAGCGGCATGGGCACGTACTGGTCCTGCTTGAGCAGTTCGACCATGCGGGCGCCGCGGGTCAGGCGGGCCTGGGTGGCCTTGTCGAGGTCGGAACCGAACTGCGCGAAGGCGGCCAACTCGCGGTACTGCGCCAGGTCAAGTTTGAGTTGGCCGGCTACCTGGCGCATCGCCTTGCGCTGCGCCTTGCCACCGACGCGGGACACCGACAGGCCGACGTTGACGGCCGGGCGGATACCGGCGTAGAACAGGTCCGGCTCAAGGTAGATCTGACCGTCGGTGATGGAGATGACGTTTGTCGGAATGTAAGCCGACACGTCGCCCTGCTGGGTCTCGATAACCGGCAGAGCGGTCATGGAGCCGCCGCCGTACTTCGGGTGCAGCTTGGCCGCACGCTCGAGCAGGCGGGAGTGCAGGTTGAAGATGTCGCCCGGGAAGGCCTCGCGGCCGGGCGGGCGGCGGAGCAGCAGGGCCAGTTCGCGGTAGGCGGCCGCCTGCTTGGTCAGGTCGTCGTAAACGATCAGGACGTCCTTGCCGTTCTCCATAAACTCCTCGCCGATCGCCGCGCCAGCGAACGGAGCGATGTAGAGCAGCGGGGACGGGTCGGAGGCGTTGGCGACGACAACGATCGTGTAATCCATCGCGCCGTAGTCTTTAAGCTTCTGGACCACGTTCGCGACGGTGGAGGCTTTCTGCCCGACGGCGACGTAGATGCAGATGCAGTCCTGCCCTTTCTGGTTGATGATGGTGTCGATGGCGATCGCGGTCTTACCGGTCTGGCGGTCGCCGAGGATCAGCTCGCGCTGGCCGCGGCCGATCGGGATCATCGCGTCGATGGCCTTGATGCCGGTCTGCAGCGGGGTATCAACCGGGCTGCGGAACACAACGCCGGGGGCGATCTTCTCAATAGCGCGGTACTTGTCGGTACCGAGCGGACCCTTGCCGTCCAGCGGCAGGCCGACCGGGTTGATGACACGGCCGATGAGGGCGTCGCCTACGGGCACGGAGGCGATACGTCCGGTGCGCTTGACGACGTCACCTTCCTTGATCTGCGTATAAGGGCCGAGGATAACGCAACCGATGTTATCCTCTTCCAGGTTTAGCGCCATCCCCAGGATGCCGCCGGGGAACTCGAGCAGCTCCGAGTACATGCAGTTTTCGAGTCCGTACACCCGCGCCACGCCGTCACCGATCTGGATGACCGTGCCGACGTCGGTGACTTCGACCTGCGCTTCGTACTTCTCGATCTGCTGCCTGATGATGGCACTGATCTCTTCAGGTCTCAGATTCATGTCCCTCTGTCACCCCTATCCAACTTGAATTTCGCGGATGCTTTCTTTAATCTTCTCAAGCTGCCTCTTCACGCTGGCGTCCAGGATCCGGTCGCCCATACGCACGACGAGACCACCGAGGATCTCGGGGTTGATCTCGTAGTGGACGCGGATCTCCTTGCCGGTAGCCTTGCCGAGGGCGTTCATCAGGTTGACCTTCTGGACGAGCGGAATCTCCATGGCCGAAGTCACGGTAACCTCGGCGATGTTGCGAGTCTCGTTGGCCTGACGAAGGTACTCCTCGACGATGGCCTTCAGGTAAAACTCACGCCGCGCGTCGAGAACAACGTTGAGGAAGTTCAGCGTCGCAGGCGAGACTTTCCCGCCGAAAATCTCACGCAGCACCGTCTTTTTGGCGTCGCGGGGGATCTGCGGGTGATAGAGAACGCGCTGCAGGTCACGGGACCCCTCGAGGGCATCCAGAACGACCTTGAGTTCCCCCTCGATCGCGGTGATCTGGTTCTGGTCACGGGCGATATTGAACAAAGCCTCGGCGTAACGCTGCGCAACAGCACCTTTTAGCATGGCAGGTTATTCACCTCGTTTATGGCATCCTGCACAAGCTTGCTTTGCGCATCCACGTCAAGACCCTGCTTGACAACCTTAGCGGCGACCAGGACGGCCAGCGAAGCGACTTCGTTGCGCAGCTCCGCGAGGGCCTTGTCCTTTTCGCGCTGGATATCCTGCAGGGCGCTCTCCTTAACGCGGGCCGCCTCGGCCTTGGCCGCATCCACGATGGACTGGGCCTGCTCGTTCGCAGCCTTGGACGCCCGCTCGATGATCGCTTTCGCCTCTTCGCGGGCGTTGCGCAGGTCGGCCTCGTATTGAGCCCGGATCTTCTCGGCCTGGGCCTTCTCGGCCTCGGCAGCCTCAATACTGCTGGCTACAAGCTTCTGGCGCTGCTCGAGAATGTTCAGCAGCGGCTTGTAGGCAAACAATCTGAGGAGCACAAGCAGGACGACGAAGTGGAAGATCTGGGCGAGCAGTGTAGCGTTAAAGGTCAGGTCCACCTACTTACTCTCCTCCTTCCTGGGGCCAAAGAAGGTCTTGCGCAGGTTTCCCATTTTCGCCCGGGAAACCTGCTAAACCTTCCTCGTATCGATTTGCCAAACAACCATAGGTAACCCGAGCTTACATCTTGCCCATCAGGATGAAGCCGATAACGATGGCGATAATCGGCAGGGACTCGATCAGACCGACGGAGATGAACATCAGGGTCATCAGGGGACCGCGCGCCTCAGGCTGGCGGGCGACGCCTTCAAGAAGCTTACCAGTTACGATACCGTCACCGATGGCGGCGCCAAGAGCGCCGAGACCGGCAGCAAAAGCCATACCCAGAGCAGCAGCAGCACTCAGATCCATTAGTCGTTTCCCTCCTAAAACTCTTTAAATGGTTTTCAGTAAGTTAACAGACTAGTCGGTTAAAGATTCTCTCGATGGTAACCTAGTGTTCCTCATGCACGGCCATGCCGAAGTAGGCGATACTCAGCATGGTGAAGACGAAGGCCTGGATAAGGGACACGAAAAGGCCGAATCCAAGCCACACGACAGAGGCCATGAAACCGCCGGCCCATTGCGCGACACCGGTGATCAGGCCCAGCAGGGCCAGAATCATGACTTCCTTACCCTTCATATTGCCGAAGAGTCGGAAAGCCAGCGTAAGGGGCTTCGCAAGGTCTTCCAAAATCGTGATAGGCAGGAAGAACGGGAAGGGTTGCAGGTAGTGCTTGAAATAACCGAGGCCCTTGTACTTGATCCCCAGGTAGAACATCATGAAGAAGGTGATCAAGGCCAGGGCAAAGGTCGTCTGATGGTCCGCCGTGGGCGCTACCCCTGTGGGCAGAAGCCCGATAATGTTGCACGTCACGATGAACAGGAAGTAAGTAATGATCAGCGCGAAGATACCCTCGCCCTTTTTCGGGCTCATGTTCTCGTTGATCAGCCCACGTAAGAATTCAAACACCATTTCAAACATCGCCTGCATCTTGGTCGGCCGACGCACGCTGGCACCGCGTACGGCCGAAAAAGCCAATAGGAGCACGATGGCCATGGCCACCCACGTAAATACGATGGTGGTCATGTTCAGATCGATCGAGAAACCGCCAATAGACCCGAAATGCACCGGCTCGGTGGGTAGATTCCAGATATTCAGGTCATGGTGGACCTTTTCGATACTGAAACCACCTTCAGCTCCGTGTGTCGCTCCGCTTGCCGACACTGCAATATTCACCTCCTTTCGCTAAAAAGAATTGCATTTATGAAGGTCCTTTCGATAACCAAGAAGGACCTTTAAACCCCCACCGACCGCAAAGGCGGGCAGGACAAACAACCCGCCCAGCACTGCCAGCAGGTTAAACCAGCCGGTTTTGACGGCGAAGACCAGCATCGAGATAACAAACAGCCAGCGCAAGGCGCCGACAGCCATCTGCGCGCCCCACCTGGCCTTTTTACGCTCTTCAGCGGAATCCAGGACCTCCTTCATCTCGCCGAGCCTGGCGATGCGCACGGCCAGCAGGATGCCGCTGACGATGCTTACCAGGACGCCGAAAGCGAACCCCGCAAACAGGGGATTGCCGCCGTCGGCGGCCACGGCCAGCAAGGCGATACAGAAAACAAAGAAAGACTTGCGCACGGCACCACGGACATGGACGCCAAAGTCTAGTTCCTGCACAAGCACCCTCCTATAGGGGAAGTGAGAGGTGAGAAGTCAGAGGTGAGTACCAGAAGAGCTCACTTCCGACTTCTCACGACCTTCTCACGACTCGCTTCTTATTTTAAGGTTTTTTGCGATCGTTGAATATCTGCGTTACCGTGCGGTAAACGGCGAGGACACCCGCTCCCATGCCGGCGAGCAGCCCCGCCAGCATCAACCACGGCTCGGTATCCAATCTGGCATCGAGGAAGCGTCCCGCCCAAAGACCCAGCAAGATGCTGGCGGCGAACTGAACGGCGATTGTGGAACCAAGCGCAAACGCTTTCAACCCCTTGGAAAGGCCGTTTTTGCCGTCAGCCACAGGGTCCCGGCCCCCCTTCACGCTCCGCTCCCCCGCCCGCGCGGCATAAAGAAAAACCAGATCTAAACCTGGCCGCGCTCTTAAATATACTTTCTACGATAGAGGGTTTATTCCTTCCCCGCAGCCGACTTTTTAGGCCGCTCGTGAAAGATTTTTTTTTCATTTCTTGGATTGGTGTTATACTGTTTGACAAGAAATGTTTGTGCTACAACGGCATAATCTGCAACCATGATTACCTTTTGCTTGTTCCATTAGGAGCGATATCAGTTATCATTTCAGCGTTCAACACCAAATTCCTGCTGCTTCATTGCATTAAACTCCTGCGGCGCGACCGGTGACAACCCGAACCTGTGGGCCAGGGTCTGCACGATCCGCGCGGCCGCTTGCCCGTCTCCGTAAGGGTTCACGGCCTCAGCCATTCGGCGGTACGCCTCCGGGTCGGAAAGAAGGGTGTCCGCAGCCGCAAACACCCTCCGCCTGTCCGTCCCCACCAGCAGGACGGTCCCCGCGTCCACGGCCTCGGGACGCTCGGTGGTGTCGCGCAGAACGAGTACGGGCTTACCCAGCGACGGGGCTTCCTCCTGAATGCCGCCCGAGTCCGTGAGGACCAGGTAACTGTGTTTTATGAGGTGTGCAAAAGGCAGGTAGGGCAGCGGCTCGACAAGGTGCACGCGGTCCAGGTCGCCGAGCACTTCGCGGACTACTTTACGCACGGCGGGGTTCCTGTGTACGGGAAAAACGACTTGCACGTCGGGGTAGCGGTCGACGAAGTCGCGCAGGGCCAGGTAAACCTGCCGCAGGGGCTCGCCCAGGTTTTCGCGCCGGTGGGTGGTCACTAGGATTACACGGTACCTATCGTCCTGCACGGACTTGAGGATAGGATCCTCGAACGCGTACTCCTTCCGGACGGTGCTCAGAAAGGCGTCGATCACGGTGTTCCCCGTAACGACGATCTTTTCCGGTGCGACGCCCTCGGCCAGGAGATTGGCCTTGGCTCCCGCGGTGGGGGCAAAATGCAGGTCGGTGATGACCCCGGTCAGGTGACGGTTCATTTCCTCGGGGAAGGGAGAATACTTGTTGCGCGTGCGCAGGCCGGCCTCGACGTGCCCGACGGGAGTCTGGAAGTAAAAGGCGGCCAGGGCCGCGGCGAAGGTTGTGGTGGTGTCCCCGTGCACGAGCACCATATCGGGACGCTCTTTCCTCAGAACGCCTTCCAGGCCTGTCAGCGCACGGCGGGTGATGTCGAAAAGGGTCTGCCCCTGCCGCATGATATCCAGGTCGTAGGCAGGGCGGATGCCGAAGAGGTCGAGGACCTGGTCGAGCATTTCCCGGTGCTGGGCGGTGACGGCGACCACGCACCGGAAATGCGGCGAGGCTTCGAGGGCCTTGATGACGGGGGCCATTTTGATAGCCTCCGGCCTTGTTCCAAAAACCGTCACTATTTTCTTCATAAGCATCCTCACAGAATGATCGTCAGCCGGTGTTTGTTATCCACCGGTTAGGGTAGGCTTTGAGCACTGAGCATTGGCGTTGGGACTCGAGGAATTCGCTAACGCGAATTCGATCTGTCACCCACATCTTTAATCATAACACAGACATAAATGGGTGTCGGAATAGCAAAGCAGCACTAAGTTCGTAGCTGCCGTTTGGCAGTTGGATACAGCAGGAAGGGATTCGGTCAGCCGAACCCCTTCCTCGTTAATCTCGGCGCTCAGTGCCCAGTGCTCAGCGCTCAATATAGAGGGTGGGCGGCGCAGAGTTCCTTGACCATGCCCCGGGCCTTGGCGAGCGCCGCGGCGCTGTCCATGTCGTCGATGGCGACGGCGATGATCTCGGCGATTTTGACCATATCCTCTTCCTTCATTCCGCGGGTGGTGACGGCCGGCGTGCCGATGCGGATGCCGCTGGTGACCCTCGGGGGCTGCGGATCGAAGGGGATCATGTTCTTGTTCACGGTGACCCCCACCTCGTCGAGCCGGCGCTCGGCGTCTTGCCCGGTGACGTTCTTGCTGCGCAGGTCGACCAGCATCAGGTGGTTGTCGGTGCCGCCGGAGACCAGCTTGAAGCCGCGCTCCATCAGGGCGCCGGCGAGGGCCCTGGCGTTCTTGACGATTCTTTCCTGGTAAGCCTTGAACTCGGGCCGCAGGGCCTCGCCGAAAGCCACGGCCTTGGCGGCGATGACGTGCATCAGCGGCCCGCCCTGGACGCCGGGGAAAACCGACTTGTCGACGGCCGCCGCGTATTCCCCGGTACACAGGATCAAGCCGCCGCGCGGGCCGCGCAGGGTCTTGTGCGTGGTGGAAGTGACGATGTCGGAATACGGCACGGGGTTCTGGTGCAGGCCCACCGCGCACAGGCCGGCGATGTGCGCCATATCCACCATCAGCCTGGCGCCGACGGACTTGGCGATCGCGGACAGGCGCCCGAAGTCGATGGCGCGGGGATAGGCGCTGGCCCCCGCCACGATGAGCTTGGGGCGGTGCTCCTCGGCCAGGCGCTGCACCTCGTCGTAGTCGATCATTCCGCTTTCGGGGTCGACCCCGTAGGCGACGAAGTTAAAGAGCTTGCCGCTGAAGTTGACCTTGGAGCCGTGGGTGAGGTGTCCCCCGTGCGCCAGGTTCATTCCCAAGATGACGTCCCCGGGCTGGAGGAGGGCGAAGTAGGCGGCCATGTTGGCCTGGGCGCCCGAATGCGGCTGGACGTTGGCGTGGTCCGCCCCGAAGAGCTGCTTGGCCCGCTCGATGGCCAGGCTCTCGGCGATGTCGACGAATTCGCAGCCCCCGTAGTAGCGCCGTCCCGGGTAACCCTCGGCATACTTGTTGGTCAGCACCGAGCCCTGGGCCTCCAGGACCGCCCTGCTGACGAAGTTCTCGGAAGCGATCAACTCCAGCTTGGAGCGCTGGCGTTCGGTCTCAAGGGCAATAGCCCTGCTGATTTCGGGGTCAATTTCCGAGAGAGGCTTCAACATGTTAGACAACTTGAATTCCTCCTAAGAATATGCGTTGAGCACCGGCTATGCGCATTGGGCTTTGTACCAAATCTCAATGCTCAGTGCTCAGTGTGCAGTGCTTTTTTGCACCGCTTACCGGTATTGATTCTCAATGCTAGCCGATATTGAAGTTCGCTTCAATATCGGCGATCTTCTGTACCCGGCGGGTGTGGCGCCCGCCTTGGAACTCGGCCTTGAGCCAGGTGGCCACGATGTCCCTGGCCAGGCCGGGGCCGATGACCCTTTCGCCGAGGGTCAGAACGTTGGCATCGTTATGCTCCCTGGAGGCGCGGGCCGAAAAGGTGTCGTGGCAGAGGGCCGCCCGGATGCCGGGCACCTTGTTGGCCGAGATGCTCACCCCGATGCCGGTCCCGCAGACGATAATCCCGCGGTCGAACTCGCCGCTCTGCACGGCGCGGGCGACGGCCAGGGCGAAGTCCGGGTAGTCCACCGATTCCAGGGAATGCGTTCCGAAATCCTTGTGTGGAATTCCCGCCTGGCGCAAAAAGTCGACGATCTCCTCTTTCAACCGGTAACCCGCGTGATCGGCGGCCACGGCTACGCGCATGTATGCTTGCCTCCCGCATGCATCGACAAAATCCTTACGATTTACCATCTTCTACGGCTGAAGAACGATTTCCTTCAACGCGGCCGGCCTCTTCCCTGAAGCGCTCCAGAGCCAGGCGGATGAGGCGGCGGAGTTCGGCGGCGTAACGGCGGTACACGTGCAGGGGCTGTCCCAAGGGATCGGACACGTCGCCTCCGGCTCCGGCGTATTCAGCCAGAGTGAAGACCTTGCCCGCCTGATCGGGGGCGGCCTCCCGTACCAGACGCCGATGCCCGGCCGTCATAGTCAGAACCAGGTCGGCCTCCTCGACAAGCTCGCGGGTCAGCAAAGCCGCCCGGTGGCCGCTGATGTCGATCCCTTCTTCGGCCAGGGCTTCCACGGCTTCGGGGGTCGCGGGGACGTTGGGCAGGGCGTGGACGCCCGCCGAAAGGACGCGTATCTCGCGGTCGTCCCCCAGCAGGTGACGGGCGATGCCCTCGGCCATGCTCGAACGGCAGGTGTTTCCCGTGCACACGAACAAGATCTTCTTTGGCCTGGCCAAAAACGTCACTCCTCCCGCAGCAAACCGCCCAATGTTTACATTTTATTGTAGAAACGCCGGACATGCCATACTATAAAAGCCTTTATGCGTAGTATTGCCCCGGCTGATTCCCGGCGCTCGGGAAATAGATGAAGTCCGGGGGAACAGAGTCCCAAAAAACAAAAAAGGTCTCTGCAATGCAAAGACCCCAAATGGTTGTAAGCGCTTAGCGCCCGGTGCTGCTATACCACCCACTCGGCGAGCTTCTTGGGATCCTTGATCAGGATTTCCCGGCCCTGGACCTCAATACTTTTTTCATCGCGGAAGGTGTTCATCAGCGAGGTCACCGTCTGCCTGGTGGAACCGATCATCGAGGCGATTTCGTTGTGCGTCAGCCTGAGCTTGATCTTAATCCCCTCATTGGTCCTTTCCCCGCATCTTTCGCTGATTTTTAGGAGCATCAAGGCCAAGCGGCCCGGCGCCTGCCAGCACATCAACTCGTAAACCATCGCCTCGGCGGCCCGCATGCGCGCTCCCAGCAGTGACGCCACCTTCAGCGCCAGGCGGTGTTCGGTGTTCAGGACTTCGATAAACTGGTCCTTGGTCAGGATCACCATGGTCACATCGCTGATGGCCCCGGCGAAACAGGTGCGCTTGCCGTGATAAAGCGTCTCGGCCAGCCCCATGATCTCACCCGGGTTCCGGATGCTCCCCACCGTCACCTCGCGGCCGTCCGGATTGAGACGATAGATCTTGACATATCCTTCTTCAATCAGGTAGACCCGGTCGGCCTGCTCGTCGGCCGAAAAGATAATCTGCCCCTTTGGATAACGTACGGTTGTCCCGGCCTTACACAGGATCTCGCGCTCGCGTTCGTTAACAACCAGAGCGTCCTCGCGCGCTTTAGGATTTCCCCCCGACATGAGATCAGCTCCTAACCTCTGGAAAAGATCTTAACGGCACGCTCCCAGAGATGATAGTTTCGCTTCGGCCCCTGGGTTTTCCTGCCGGGGATTATTATACTCCTAATGCGCGGTGGATGCTTTATCCAGCCTGCCGGCTGCTGGAAACCGTTGCGGCCTTGGCACCGGCATACTCGGGGTGCTCGGCGCCCATCTGCAATGCCCCGTTCGGGCAAAGTTCCACGCACCGCCCGCAGTAAATACAGGCGAAGGAATTAAAGACCCGCCTGACAGCAAGGTTTTCCCGGTCCTCCTCCATGGTGATGGCCGCGGCGGGACAGATGCCGGCGCATATCCCGCAATAAGTGCACCGCTCAGCGTCGTAAAGGATCCGTCCCCGCCCTTGGGGGAAAGCCGGGCGCTTTACGGCCGGATAGGCGCGCGTGGCGGGGCCGGTGAAGAAGTTCTTGACCAGCTTCGGGCCCATTACAGGCATGGTTAACCGTCTCCTTTCCCAGGCGGTCGGCCCTCGGATTTTCGGATGCCAACCGCAGCGGGCGCAGCCCGCCGTCAGCGTTCGGTGCAGGCGATGCATGGGTCGATGGAAAGAACGATGACCGGGATATCGGCCAGCTCGCAGCCGGGAATCACCGCCAGCAAAGCGGGTATATTGGCGAAGGTCGGCGTGCGCACCTTGAGCCTTTCGAGATGCGCCGTGCCGTTACCCTTAATGTACTCGCAGAGTTCGCCGCGCGGCTGCTCGACCCTGATGATCCCTTCTCCCTCGGGAAAACCCTTGACCTTGACGGCCAGCTCGGTGTCGGGGAGGTTGTCGAGGGCCTTGAAGGCCAGGTCGAGGGACTGGTGGATCTCCCGGGCCCGGACCATCATGCGGGCGTAACTGTCACAGGCGTTTTCCACAACGGGTTCAAAGCCGATCTCGCCGTATGCCGAGTAGTGCAGCATCCGGGCGTCGTAGGGCCACCCGCTGCCCCTAAGGGTCGGACCCACGGCGCCGAGAGCCCAGGCCTGCTCCTTGGACAATACGCCTTTGCCCACCGTGCGTTGCCTGATGGTATAGTCCCTGGCAAACACCTCGTAAACCGCGTCGTACTCCGCCTTGAACCGGTTGAGCATCCGGCGGACGCGCCCGGCCATATCCTGGTCGATGTCCCTTCTGACGCCGCCGAGGACACAGGACGACTGGATAACGCGCTGCCCCGTGGTCATCTCCAGGATGTCGAGGACGATTTCCCGCGCCCGCCAGGACTGCATGAAAAGGCTTTCAAACCCGAAGGAGTCGGCCAGGAGTCCCATCCACAGCAGGTGACTGTGGATACGGGACAGCTCGCTCCAGAAAACCCGCAGGTACCGGGCACGCGGAGGGGCGGAGACTTTCATCACATTCTCCACTAGCTCGCAGTAGCACAGCGCGTGGATAAAGCTGCAAATGCCGCAGATCCTCTCGCAAAGGAACACGTTGTTCACAAAGGGGTTTTTCTCGCCCGCTTTTTCTATGCCCCGGTGCATATACCCGATAACCGGCAGGACCTCGACGACGCGTTCGTCCTCGCAGGTCAGCTGAAGCTGGATGGCTTCCGGAAGAACCGGGTGCTGAGGACCAAAAGGAAAAGTAACCCTCCCCATACAAAGCCCTCCTTACTGTATTACCGGCAGTTGTTTCAGCATCGGCGTGCGCGGGCTCTTTTCGGCGAGGATCATCCGGCCCTTGAAGTCGATGGCCATGCCGTCAACCTTCAACCCGAAGAACTCCCTCATCTCGTTTTCAATCAGGACGGCGCTCAGTTGAAGGGATGATAGGCTCGGCACTTCCTCCTCTTTCGCGACGCGGACCCGCAGGCTCATAAGATCCAGTTCACGTTGAAAAAGGTAGATGATTTGAAAGGTTTCCCCTTCATCAAGGCAAACGGCGTTGATGAGCCTTGCCCCACGGTTCAGGAGTTCCTTGGCCGTGTCCGTCAACTGGTCCCTGGAAATTGTAAGATCCTGCATGTTACCCCCCCCCCCGCTAGGATTCGGCGAGCTTGTTCAGCGCCCCGACAACCCCGTCGATGATGGCCTCCGGGCGGGCCGCGCATCCCCGCACGTAGATATCGACCGGGATCACCTTGTCGATCCCGCCCAGGGTGTTGTAGCAGTTGTGAAAGACACCCCCGCTGCAGGCACAGGCCCCGACGGCCATCACCAGCTTGGGCTCGGGCATCTGCTCATAAAGATTTTTTAGAACCTGTTCGCTCTTCCAGTTCACCGGACCGGTTACGATAAGCAAGTCGGCGTGCTTGGGATTGCCGATGTTCAGGATCCCGAAGCGCTCCACGTCGTAAAGCGGCGTGAGGCAGGCCAGGATTTCGATGTCGCACCCGTTGCATCCGCCCGTGCAGTAATGAAGGATCCAGGGCGATTTGACACGCGACCTGGTCAGTAAACCCATCGGCTACACTCCTTTCCCCCAGAAACCGCCCATTCGGCCGCAGCTCATATTCAGGCCAGCCATTGCAGCAAGACCATGTTGAGCAGGATAAACCCGATCCCCAGCCCCCAGCAGACGGCCACCATCCAGGACCAGCGCAGGCGCGCGGCCAGGTTGTCGATAAAGAGCTCCAGCAGGAAAACCGCCAGGGCTGCCAGAGCGCCGATCCAAAGGGGCTGCGCCCAAAAGAGGGCGACAAAGGCCAGGATCAGGACGAGTTCGTACCAGTGGGCCAGGTGGATAAGGGCCAGGTAACGGCCCGAATACTCCGTGTAAACACCCCGCACAAGCTCCTGGTGGGCATGCTCGGAAGCGGCGATATCGAAGGGCGATTTGCGCATCTTGATCCCCAGGGCGATAAGCAGCGCGGCGAACGCCAGGGGCAGGGCCGGCAGCAGGGGTTCGTCCCAGGTCAAAACGCCGGAAACGGTGAACTTCCCGGTCTGCAAGGCGACGGCCGCCGCGGTGAGCAGCAGGATGGGCTCGTACGACAACATCTGGATCAGCTCGCGCTGGGCTCCGAAATGGGAGTACGGGGAACGCACCGAGAAGGCGCCGTACGCCAGGGCCGCACCGGCGAAGGCCAGGATCAGGAAAATAACCACAAGATCCTGCCCCAGGAAAAAGAGGGTGAAAGCCGTCATGGTGAGCAACAGGTAACTCCACGCCCACACCATGTTGCCCCGGGCCGCGACCACCCTGGTCTTGCTCAGCAGCTTGAAGAAGTCATAAAAAGGCTGGGTCAGGGGCGGTCCCATCCGCCCCTGGAGGCGGGCCGTGATCTTCCGGTCGACGCCGACCAGGAACCCCCCCGCCGGGGGCGCCGCGATAAGGGCGGCGACGGCAACAAGAACGTCGGTGACGGTCACACGATCACCCCCACAAACAGGGCCCCCAGGCAAACGAGGGCCGCCCAGTTAAACACCGGCGTCAACTTCTGCTCGCCGAAAAGCGTCGTCCAGTAAGTGCCCCCCACGGCCAGAGGCACCGGGGAATCGGCGACCGAGCGAAACCGGCGGTCACCGTCGATATTGACGCCGCAGAGGTAGGCCGGCGCTGTTTCGGTACCTGCCGGTCCCTTGACCAGGAGGGCGGGCAGCAGGACGGCCAAGCCGACGGCGATGAACAGGGCCCACGGCGTAAAGGAGCCGACAGCCGTGAACAGGTTCCAGCCCGTTAAGTCGAAAGGCCGGCCGTAACCCATCCCCGCCTGCGCCGGCAGGATCAGCCACTGCATCAGCGGCGCGATGAGGATACTCAAGCCGACGGCCGTCCCAACCAGGCCGATGGTCCCGGCATAAGCGAAGAAAGGCTTTTCTTCCCTGGCTTCACCTTTAACCTGCGTGGTAAGCCTCCCGATCCACTTCGCCCAGAAAACGAGCGTGGCCGCGCTGCCCACGGCAAGAAAAGCAGTGACCGCGATGAACCAGCCCCCTTCCGTGCCGGCGGCCTCAATGGCCGCCCACTTGGAGAAGGCCACGCCGAACGGCAGGAAGAGCATCGAGAACATCCCGACGACCATCGCCGACGCCAGGAGCGGCGTCCGAAAGCCGAGCCCCTCCATGTCCTCGATGTCGCGGCTGCCGATCTGCTGTTCAGCCATCCCTACGGCCATAAACAGGGCACCCTTAGAGACGGCGTGGAAGACAATCAGGGCCAGGGCCGCAGCCATGGCCAGGTCGGTGTTGATGCCCGCGCAGCAGATGATCAAGCCCAGGTTGGCGACGGTCGAGTAAGCCAGGACCCGCTTGGAGACAGGCTGGCTGACGGCCAGGATGGAGGTGACCACAAACACCAGGCCGCCGAGCAGGGCCACCATCACCGAGAGGGTGGTCCCGGCGTAGGCGGGGGCCAGGCGCAGGACAAGGTAGACGCCCGCCTTGACCATCGTACTGGAGTGCAACAGGGCGGAGACCGGCGTCGGCGCCACCATCGCCCCCAGCAGCCAGCTCTGGAAGGGGACCTGGGCCGCCTTGGTAAACCCGGTGAAGCAGAGCAAGGCGAGCGCGGGCAAGAGCGCGGGAGCGGCCGTGCCCGCTCCGATGAGTTCCTGCAGGGAAACCGAGCCGACCAGTTGATAAGCTAGACCGGTCCCGGTGACCAGGGCGACCGCCCCGAGAAGGTTCATCCACAGGGCCCGCAAGGCGTTCTGTTTCGCTTCATCCGTAAGGTCGTGCCGGATGAGCTGGAAGCAGCACAGGGTCGTCAGCTCCCAGAAGAAGTACAGCCAGAGCAGGCTGTCGGCGAAAACCAGGCCGTTCATCACGCCGAGGAAGCCGACAAGATAAAGGAAGAACTGCGGCTGCCTGCTTTTATCCAGATGCAGGTGAGCCTCGTGCCGCGGCATGTAGTCCAGGGCATACAGGACGATGAGCGACCCCACGATAGAGATCACAAGGCACATCAGCCCGGACAGCATATCCACGTGAAACGCCGGCTCCACGGAAACGTGCCCGCCCAGCCACGCGAATTTCAAGACGGCAAGGCCCGCCGCGGCGGCCAGCGACAGCAAGACGACAAGGCTGTGCCGGGCGCCGAGGCCGGCGTGGATAAAGTAGGCCAGCAGCAGGAAATCGAGAACGGTCAAAACGCTCTCCCATTGGGCCGGGAGAGTCACGGTCAGCGGTCCCGATGCGGCCGCCGTTACGGTTAGCCATACCGAGGCGGCTGCCAGGACCAGTGATACCGGGATCAGGAGCGCCCTGCGCGCCGGGACGCCCATCGGGATTAAGCCCAGCAGGCCGGCGGCGACAGGCAGCAGAACCAATACGCCGATCAGGATTTCACCGGTCATTTTTGCACCCCCCCGCTGTTTTCCCCGCTTGCGCCGGACGGGGCTCCGGCCGCATTAAGCCCCGCCCGCCGGCAAGGGGGATCTATTATGAGGAACATTTAGGAGGTTTGAGACAGCGTATTAAACTTCGGCCGGCGATCAAGGTCTCTTGGGCACGAGGTCCGCGAAGCTTTCCAGTTCCTTTGCACTCTCGCCGACATCGTCCAGCATCTTTTGCACCCCTCTGAAATAAGGCAGCCTTGGCCGCATCCAGCCGAAGAGGATCCTCGACAGAATGTAACAGATCAGGAAAACGACAACGTAATTCGCAGCCCAACCGGTAAAAGGTATGGGAAAGTCAATCCCCATGAACCGCGTCTGCATCCAGGCCAGGCAGAAGAACACAGGCCACAGGTTGGCGGCGGAAAGAGCCACGGCGTTGAAAAAAACCTTTCCAAAAGCGTCGTTGGCCTCTTTGTTGCGGGTTTTGTACTCTTCCTTATTCCCCGATTTCAAAGCGTCCAGGGAGAGGTTGTTCATCCTGACCATCTTGGTGTTAAGGACCTTCAGGTGCTTCCTGTTCAGCCTGTAGGCGATCGAGATGGTGAATTCCCCGACGACGACCGTCAACATGGCGACGATGAAGGTCCCCAGGAAGAAGTCGAAGACAGGATTACCGGTTATCCGGTAAAAAACGATGAGCACCTGGTCCAAATAACCCCAGAATCCCACGCGATCAACCCCTCAACTTGGGGACTATTGCAAACAGTCCCTGGTTTTTCAACATCTAACGACCGAGGCGTGCCGGTTCCGGGTCAAACCCGGAACCCGGCGCACCCCGTACAGCCCGGGACCTACATCGGCACCCAGGACTGGCCGAAGAAGCCCTTGCTGAAGTAACCGATTCCGACATAGAGGGCCAGCACCACAAACAGCCGTTTCAGCCAGATCTCGGGAACGTACTTCTGCGTGCGCGGCCCGATGATCGAGCCGATGAAGATGCCGACCAGTTCCACCCCGATCAGCGACCAGTATACGCCGGCGCCGGCCAGTTTGATGTAGGCCGTGATGCTGGCGACCATACTGATGAACACCGTGAGGGCCGAGGTGCCGGCCACAATGAACATCGGCAGGCCGACGATGCTGGTCAGGAACGGCACGTACAGGAAACCGCCGCCGACGCCGATGAAGGAGGAAATAGCGGCGATGACGATGCCGCCGAGCACCGGCCAGATAGGATTAAAGCCGAACTCCACGCCGCAGAAGGTGAATTCCACCCGGCTTGCGCTCCACCTGGTGACCTTGACGCCGGTCTCGACCGTGGAGCCCTTCTCCTTCACGCTCTTTTCAAAGGCCTGGGCTGCTTCCTTCGCCGCTTTTTTGCTGGCCTGTCCTCGCGCTGTAGTCTCGTAGAGCAGGACCGCACCGACAATGAAAACAAAGACGCCGAACCAGCCCTGGTACTGACTGAACGTCACCTTGCCGCCCGTGAGCCAGGGGATGGCGACAGCGCCGACAATGGAGCCGAGACCGAGGGCCAGGCCCAGCGGCCAGACCAGGCGCCCCACACGGTAGTAGTTGTAGCTCGAAACCAGTGACGAAAGCATGACGAGAAACTGGTTGGAAACGCGGATGCTGTCGGTAAGCAGCTTGTTGACCGTCGGCGCCGTCTGCTTAAAGCTCTTGGCGTACGCGCCCAGGCCGAAAACGGTCATGTGGCCCACGCCGGCCATAATCCCGCCGAAGGCGCCGACCGTGGAGAAGATCCAGCCCACCCAGATGGCCCACAGGAAGGCCAGCACCAGGTTAACCTGCGGGGCTCCGGGGATGCCCAGGAATCCCCGCGGGGCGTTCGGGTCGATCTGCCCCTTCCCGGTACCCACCGGTACTTCTTGAATGGCCTTACCCAGCTTGCCCGGGATGCCCAGGTCCCCCACCGTCGCCGTAGTCGGGTTGGCCCCCACGCCGCTTGCCCCGGCGAACAGGCATACCAGGAAAGCAAGCAGTACGACAAGGGCCGCTGTGTTCCACAACCGTCCTTTTCTCAAAACACACCCCTCCCTTCCAAAGAATACCTATGCATTAGTCCCGTACCACAAGGATTGGTGATGGTTCCAGAGAGATCTCACCTCCCATACGACCAACGTCCGATGCCGGCACTCCGGTGCGCCGCCTAGAAGAGAACGCCTGCTTAAGCGCTCGCTCCCGGCTGCACCTCGTCGTCCAAATCCGCAACCGGCGGCTCGGCATCCTTGTAGCGCCTGGCGACCTCGTAGGGCCGCGGGTCGGAGTAATCGACATCCATCGCACGCGCGCCTGTATATAAAGCGGCCAGGGTATTGTGGCCGAGCACGCGGTCCTTGGGGGCGAACGTCGTCGTCGGTGCCAGGGTATGCGTCGCAAAACACATGTCGTGGCCTAAACAGATACCGAGCTGAACCGAAAGGTCGACCCGCAATTGGTTGTCGATCTTGGCCTGGCCGACCGGATTGCAAGCCGATTCAAACTTGGCGCCGGGGTTCATGTAAGGCGTGTTCTGCTCCTTCTTGTCGATGCCGCTCGTCTTGCAGCAGACCGAGTAGACGAGAAAATACTGTTTGAGAATATCCGAAAGCATCCCGGCTTCCTCGAACAGGCCGTTGCAGAAACCCAGGCTGATCGATTTGAAGCCCGCGCGCTGGCCGAAAACAATCAGCTCCTGAAGCCGGGTTCTCCTGACCTGCCCGGGCTTCGGCAGCCCTTTCCCCTGGAGATATTTCTTACGCTGGTAAGTGGTGTAGACGACGGTCAGCGGGTGATGGCCCAGCACCCAGTCCGCGGCTGCGAAGTTCGTCACCGGTACCCTGCTGTGTCGGTTGAAGAGGATGTCCTGTTCGATGCACAGCCCTAAGGAAACGTGCATAGGCGCCCCGAAATCGTTCAAGACCTCGACCTTGGCCCGTTCGTCACGCCGGTAAAGGTCGAACCGCCTGTCGGGATCGTGAACAAACCGCTGGTCGGGCGTAAGGCAGTAGTCACAGCACACGGCATTGACCTCAAAATGCGGGGAGAGAGCCTCGATCATCATCCGGGCCTCGCGGTTAAAACCGGCGCAGTAGGCCAGTCCCAGCCGGCGGCATTCCATCATCAGGCCGATGAAGATCAATTCCTGAAGGCGGGTCAGGTTATTGCCGTAGACGTGTTGCAGGAAGGCGCTGTACGTAACGTAAGGCCGCACGGCGGGATCCCTGTATTCTGGGAGTTCCAGCTTGCCCCCGAGGCAGTCGCGCCCCTCCTTGCTGCAAGCCATTTTCAGGTTGCAGTATGCGCACTTCATTAGAGAGACTCCCCCTCTGCGGTGATGTAAAACAGGCAATACCATGGTGACAACAGTAAAAAGCGACAATGCCACGGGAAAAACAAAGAACATGTAACGCGGTTGTCGCGTTACATGGCAGGAAAACGGTCACGTTTTTGATCATTTGATAAATTATAGAACACAAACGACAACCCGGCAGTCCATGGCAAGACCAAACGCATGTTATCTTCATTGCATCTGATATGTCGCAAGGCAGGCGATGATAACGTCGGCTGTCCGACTTTTCCAATGTCGGGCAGCCGACGTGGTGTTGTGTGAAGATGAGGACGTGTTCCGAAAAGAAATCCGGGGAATATCTTTTAGAATACCAGCTTGACTCCCACGCCGAGCAGGATCAGCCCGCAGGCGAACTGCGCGCGGCTGCCCACGTGCCGGTAAATCGAGCGGCCCAGGAAGAGGCCGGCGGCCGTCATCGTCCCGGCCACCACGCCGATGACCCCCGCCGCCAGGGCGAGCTGCGCGCCGATGGTCCCCAGCGTGAACCCGACGCTCAAGGCGTCCATGCTCACGCTGGCGGCGAGGACGATGATGCTCCAGACGCCGTTTATCCTAACGGGCTCCTCCCGGTGCCTGCGGAGGGTCCCGATCGTCATCCGCAATCCGAGGTAGATGAGGATAGCCGCCCCAATGTAGGCAGCCGTCCGGCCCGCTATCGTTCCCAGGAGCTCCCCGCCCCACCAGCCGAGCACGGGGAAGGCGATGTGAAAGACGAGCACCACCAGCACCAGGGCCAGGGCCTGCTTGCGCCCGATCCCGGTGAGGGCCAGTCCCAGGCTTAAGGAAAAGGCGTCGGTGCCCAGGGCCACGGCCAGCAGAAAGAGCGTCAGCGGACTCATCTATCATCCCCCACCGTAATCACTTTGCCCGCCGCCTTGCGCAGCCGGTTCATCACCGCTTCGCCTACGCCGACAGGTTCGACGCCTTCGGCGACGATGGCCGTAACCCCGTCTTCGTCGCACCGCCGCAATAATTGGTATAGGCGCGCCCCCACCCGGGCGGGATCGTCACGCAAACCCATGACGTACACCCGGTCGCACGGCAAAAGCCGCGCGGTCTCGGCGCTGCAAAGGACGGCGACCCTGTGACCCGCGGATTTCAGTTCCGCGGCCAGTTCCGCGATGCGCCGCGGGACCCCGCGGCGGTCGCCCTCCACGAGGTAGAGCTCGCCGCGCGGGGCGTAGTGCCGGTATTTCATGCCGGGCGCGCGGGGTCTTTCGGTTTCTCCCCGGCCGGCCACGGCCACGTCCGTGCCGATGGCCCGGGTCAACGCCTCCCGCGTCACTCCTCCGGGGCGCAGGACGACCGGGACGTCCGTCGTGAGGTCCAGAATGGTGGATTCAAGTCCGTGCGGCGCGGGCCCGGCATCCAGGATGACTTCCACCCGCCCCTCCAGGTCCTGCCGGACGTGTTCCCCCGTCGTCGGGCTGGGCCGGCCGGAGACGTTGGCGCTCGGGGCGGCCACGGGCAGGCCGGCCGCCCGGATCAAGGCCAGGGCCACCCGGTGGTCGGGCATCCTTACGGCGACGGTGTCCAAACCCGCGGTAACCTCCCCCGGAACAGCATCGGCTTTGGGCAGCACGAGCGTCAGCGGGCCGGGCCAGAAAGCCTTGGCGAGCTTTACGGCCAGCGGGGGCAGGCCGGCCGTGATGGCAGCCGCCTGCTCCAGGTCGCTGACGTGGACGATCAGGGGGTTGTCGGCGGGCCTTCCCTTGGCTATGAATATTCGCTTTACGGCCCTGCTATCCAGGGCATTTGCTCCCAGGCCGTAAACGGTCTCGGTGGGAAAGGCCACCAGCCCGCCCTGTCGCAGGATGCGCGCCGCGGCCGTGATTACGTCCTGATCGGGGTTTATTGGATCAACCCGCCAATAATGCGTTTCTACCAGCATGGCAGTAAAATCTGTCACCTGCCACCCAAGCCTGTCTTTGTAGTATACCACACCCGGGGCTTCTAACGCCCAAAACTTGACAAAAAATAATAAGGACCCCCGCACAACCGCAGGAGCCCTTTCATCCGAAACGGGCGCCAAGGTTGCCGCCGCCTCAAACCACCCATTCGGCCAGCTTCCCGGCGTCCTTGATGACGATTTTGCCCCCCTCCACGCTGATGCAGCCTTCGTCCCGGAAAGTGTTCATCAGCGAGGTGACCGTCTGCCTGGTGGAGCCGATCATGGAGGCGATCTCGCTGTGAGTGAGCTTGAGCCCGATCTCCAGGCCCCGGTCGGTAGGCACGCCGCAGCGCGCGCTGAACTTCAGGAGCAGCAGGGCGAGCCGCCCCGGCGCCTGCCAGCACATCAGGTCGTAGACCAGGGCTTCGGCGAAACGCATGCGCGACCCGAGCAGCGACGCCACTTTCAGCGCCAGGCGGTGCTCCGTGGACAAAACGTCCAGAAACTGGTCCTTGGTCAGGACGATCATGGTCACGTCGGTGATGGCCCTGGCGAAACAGGTGCGCTTGCTGTTACAAAGAGCTTCGGCGAGGCCCATGATTTCGCCCGGGTTCCGCGTGCCGCCCACCGTAAACTCGCGCCCGGACGGGCTGATGCGGTAGATCTTCACGTATCCTTCCTCCAGCAGGTAGACCCGGTCGGCGTATTCCTCGGCCGAGAAAATAATCTGGCCCTTGGGGTAACGCACCCTGATGCCGGCCTTGCAGAGCACCTCGCGCTCGCGTTCGTTGACTGTGAGGGCTTTCTCGTTCATCTTAAAGACCTTTTCGGTCATCTAAAACCATCTCCCGATATTGCAGAAAGTTGATCTTGTAACTTGAGTTTTATTTTAACGTCTTACTGTGCCCATGTTAACCGATTTCCTGCCCTCCGTCTCCCATTGATCATTTCCAGTGTCAGCAAGCCGACACTCGCGCATCCGCGGGCGCGACGGCGAAAACGGCGCAAACCCTCTACAATAATAAGCAAGGTAAAATTGTGCGGTTTTCCTGTCCATTTACGCGGCGCAAAGGCCGAGCAGAAAGGAAAGGGGTGCTGAGCGTGCCTGATGCCAATGGTTTCAGGGTCGGCGTTTTCGTCTGCGATTGCCAGACCACCCTCAACGACGCCATAGATATGGCCCGTCTGGCGGAACGGGCGGGATCACTGGCGCACGTCGTGTTTGTCCGAAAACACAATATCCTGTGCGAAGAAGGACTGGAGATCTTTAAAAACGACATCAGGGAGCAAGCGCTCGACAGGGTTATCGTGGTCGGGTGCTCGCCGCGAACGAGCCTGATGGCGCCCGAACAGCGCTTCAAGCGGGCGGCGGCGGAGACGGGCCTGGACACGACGGCCGTGGAAATCGCCAACATCCGGGAGCAATGCGCCTGGGTGCACCCGGGCATGCGGGAGGCGGCCACCGGGAAAGCCGAAGACATCGTGGCCATGGCCCACGCGCGCGTGCTCCTGAACGAGAAGCGCAACCCCACCCGCCTGCCGGTCACGGACCGGGCCCTGGTGATCGGCGGCGGCCCGGCCGGGATGCAGGCCGCCCTTGACTACGCCCGCAACGGGGTCAAAGTGACCCTGGTGGAAAAGGGCACCCACCTGGGCGGGCAAATGGCACGCGTGGAAAAGCTTTACCAGACTCCCAACTGGCCGTCGACCTGCTCCACTTCCTGCATTCTCCCGAACATCACCAAGCTGATCGCCCTCCACCACCCGACGATCGAGCTGATGACATCCACCGAGGTCACCGGTATCCGTAAAACGGACGGGAATTTCGAGGTCACCCTGTACCAGGCGCCCCAGTTCGTGGACACCCGCAAGTGCGTCGAATGCGGGAAGTGCGCCGAGGCCTGCCCGGTAGCCGTATCGAACGACTTCGACTTCGGCCTTTCGACGCGCAAAGCAATTTACAAACCCTACCGCTTCACCCACCCCAACGCCTACGTCATCGACACGGAGGCCTGCACCAGGTGCGGTGAGTGCGTGCCGGTCTGCCCCGCGGGGGCCGTGACGCTCGACGCCGGCCCGCTCGAAAAGACGATCCGCGTCGGCAGCGTCGTGGTCGCCACCGGTTTTGAAGAGCTGGACGTGCGTAAAGCCAAACCCGAATACGGTTACCAGCTGGAACAGGTGGTCAGCAGCCTGGAGTTCGAGCAGTACTGCCAGCACTTAGGCAAGACGGCGAAAAAGCCGCGCTCGATCACCTTCGTCCTGTGTGCCGGCTCGCGGGAAACCAACGGCAAGGTCGACCCGGAGTGCGGCAACGGCAGTTGCAAGTACCAGCCGCTGGACGGCCCCAAGGCGTACTGTTCGAAAATCTGCTGCGAGTACACCTTGAAACAGGTGCTGCTGTTGCACCAATCGCATCCCGAAATCAAGGTCAACATCATTTACACGGACATCCGCACCGTGGACCGCGCCCCGGAAGAATACTACCGCGAGGCCCAGCAGAAAGGGGTCAATTTCATCCGCGGGCGGCTGACGGCCATCCAGAAAAGCACCGACCGCGAGAGTGTAACGGTGCGCCTGCAGGAACTCCCCAACGGCAGCGAAAACGGCGGGGCCGACGCCGCCCTGGAAACCGACCTGGTCGTGCTGGCGACCGCCTTTAACCCGCGGCGGGACTCCTCGCGCCTGCGGATGCTTTTCGGCATGCAGCCCGACCGCTACGGCTTCGCCGCCGTCAACCAGGGACCCTTCGGCGATTCGCCGGGCTGCCGCATCCTGCGGCCCACGGAATCGACGGTGCACCGCGTCTACGTGGTGGGCGGCGCCGCCGGGCCGGCTTCGGTCCATGAGAGCGCGGCGGCGGCCAGCTCGGCGGTGGCAAGGGCCATGGCTTACCACCACAAGGGGTACACCGAACTCCTGGACTACTATGCCACCGTCAACAAGGACCTGTGCAGCGGTTGCGGCTTCTGCCGCAACGTCTGCCCGCACGGGGCCATCCAGCAGGACGAGGACGGCTACTACAGCACGGACCCCGCCTTCTGCCAGTCCTGCGGCCTGTGCATCGCGGCCTGCCCGAGCGGCGCTATTCAACTGACCAACTATACCGAAAAACACCTGGAGGAACAGTTGAAGGTGGCCTTTCATAACGTCCCGCCCGGCGAGCCCAAGATCCTGGGATACCTCTGCTACTGGTGCTCCTACTCCGGGGCCGATTTCGCGGGCATCAACCGCCTGGAGTACCCGGTGGGCACACGCATCATCCGGGTGAGGTGCGGCGGCAGCGTCAGCCCGGTGCACGTGCTGATGGCCCTGGCTATGGGCGCCGACGGGGTAATCGTGGGCCGCTGCCCTGCCAACAACTGTCACCACCACCACGGCAACGACCTGACGGCCAAGCGGATGTCGATGTGGGAGAAAATGCTGCCCCTCGTCGAGATCGACAGCGCGCGGTTTGCGTCGAAGATCATCGGGTCGGCGGGCTACAAGGAATGGATCGCGGCCGTCCAGGAGATGCACCGGAATATCAAGCGGCTTAAGTCGGTCGTCGGACATCGGACGTTAGAGGTCGGACTCGAAGGAATTCGCTAAAGCGAATTCGACCGGGGTTAATTAAGGTCGTCGGTCGTCGGCCTAAAATGGCATTCGGCGTTCAGCGTTCGGAATTAGGATCAACTTCGTTAAGCTCCAAACCCAGCACTCAGGGCTGATACGAAACCTACCGTCCGTAGTTACTTGGCCAATTCACGATACGTTGTTTCAAACGGCTAACTGAGTGCTGGGCACCTTCGCCAAGAACCGCTACGATGCTCCGCAAGTCGCTCGCTTAAAGAAAGCCGGAATCCATCGAAGGTTTGTAGCAGTCTTATCAAATATCGACTACCTATACCAGACCTAAGGTCCACCCAACAAAGGAGAGAGCCCCCGTATGTTACGGGGGCTCTCTCCTTCAGAGGGGAACAAGAGGGAAAGCTGTCGGTACCGGGAGTAGTGATGCCAGCTGCTTGTTTGTGGTTACGCCAGGCTCTTGAGCTCCGGCGCGTGTTTTGCATCTTCGTCAACCATCTTATGCACCCTGCCGAAGCAGGGCAGCCCGGGGCGCACGGCGCCGAAAACGACCCTTGGCAGCACGTGCGCTTTTCAACTCCTTAAGCCTACATCGGCACCCAGGATTGGCCGAAGAAGCCCTTGCTGAAGTAGCCGAGCCCGACGTACAGGGCCAGCATGACAAATAGGCGCTTCAGCCAGATCTCGGGAACGTACTTCTGCGTGCACGGGCCGATGACCGAACCGATGAAGATGCCGGCCAGCTCGACCCCGATCAGCGACCAGTAAATGCCGGCGCCCGCCAGCTTGATGTAAGCCGTGATGCTGGCGACCATGCTGATGAAGACCGTGAGGGCCGAGGTTCCGGCGACGATAAACATCGGCAGGCCGACGAGGCTGGTCAGGAAAGGCACGTACAGGAAACCGCCGCCGACGCCGATGAAGGACGAAATAGCGGCGATAACGATGCCGCCGAGCACCGGCCAGATAGGATTAAAGCCGAACTCCACGCCGCAGAAGGAGAATTCCACCCGGCCAAGGCTCCACCTGATGACCTTGACGCCGGTCTGGACCCCGAAGCCCTTCTCCTTGACGCTCTTTTCAAAAACCCGGGCGGCTTCCTTGGCGGCCTTCTTGCTCGCCTGGCCCCGCGGGGTGGTCTCGTACAGGAGGACGGCGCCGACGATAAAGATGAACACGCCGAACCAGCCCTGGTACTGGCTGAAGGTCACCTTGCCGCCCGTAAGCCAGGGAACGATGACGGCGCCGACGATGGAGCCGAGGCCGAGGGCCAGCCCCAAGGACCAGACCAAGCGCCCTATGCGGTAGTAGTTATAGCTGGATACCAGGGCCGACAGCCCGGCGAGGAACTGGTTCGAGACACGGATGCTGTCGGTGAGCAGCTTATTGACCGTCGGGGCCGTGTCCTTGAAGCTCTTGGCGTACGCACCCAGGCCGAAGACGGTCATGTGGCCCACGCCGGCCATGACGCCGCCGAAGGCGCCGATCGTGGAAAAGATCCAGCCGACCCCGATCGCCCACAGGAAGGCAAAGACCAGGTTAACCTGCGGCGCTCCGGGGATGTCCAGGAATCCCCGCGGGGCGTTCGGGTCGATGTGCCCCTTGCCGGTACCCACGGGCACTTCGGCGATGGCCTTGCCGAGCTTGCCCGGGATGCCCAGGTCCCCCACCGTCGCCGTTGCCGGATTGGCCCCTACGCCGCTTGCTCCGACCATAAGGAGAACCAAAAATGAAAGCAGCAAAATGACAGCAACCGTGTTCCACAGCGGCCTCTTTTGCAAAATTCGCGCCCCTCCTTATTCAGCATTCAGCGTCAGACCGTTTACTAGGTGGTTATGTTTTTTAATTATAAGGGAAACTAATCGATCAGGCAGTCCGACGCCGAACTGCGTCATTGCTTAATTACAGGCAGGAAATACGTTAAGGGGACGGCTTCGCGAATGTCGGCCGGCCGACAATTATGGTAGTCGGTAATCAGTAGCCCCTCATCCTGCAGAATGCAGCACCACAGACATTGAAAAACGGTTGCAGCAGGTCTGGGTTATCCCCGA
>NZ_JBQXEZ010000023.1:0-29804 GCF_052618305.1 Desulforudis sp. DRI-14
ACCCGAACCAGCCGATCGAACTCGTGCGCGTGGTCCGCTCCTTCGACCCGTGCATAGCCTGCGCCGTGCATCTGCTGAGGGTGAAGGGCCACAAGAAGGAAGCGATGTCCTTCCGGATCTAAAGAACCGGCGCAGCAGTGTAGAATGGTGGAAAAGCCCCCTAACGTACAGTGATCAGGGGGCTTTCCCTTTTTATCGCAAGAAGGAAATGCGATTTGACCGGCGAAATCTGTTGTGGTATCGTGGACTATGGTAGTTCTCCAGTCAACGAAGCAGGGAGGGGTAGGATTGTTTCCTCATATCGGTGTTCCCGAACTGATTATTATTCTTGTCGTGGCCCTTGTAATCTTCGGTCCGAAGCGGCTACCGGAGGTTGGAAGATCGCTGGGCAAGACCATCAACGAGTTCCGCCGTTCCTCACGGGAAATGGTCGGCGACGTAACCTCCAGTGTTCAGGACGTCAAGCACGAAATCGAGAGCGTCAAGGAATCCGTATCCGCTTCGCCGGAGACCAAAGCAAAAGGAAACGAGACAGCCAAAGAAGCCAAAGAAGCCAAAGAAGGTTAAGACCTTTGTTGCCCAGTGAAGGGAGAGGAGCGCATGTTTCCACGGATCGGCATGCCGGAACTGATTATTATCCTTGTGGTGGCCCTGATTATTTTCGGTCCCGGAAAACTTCCGGAGGCCGGCAAGGCCCTTGGCAGAACGATCAAAGAATTCCGTAAATCTTCTCGGGACTTGGTGGACGAGGCGCAGGAAGCCATTCAGGATGCCGAGGAAGTAAAGGCCGCGGATTCCGGCAAGAAGCCGGAGCCGACCAACAAGGCTTAAAGTCAGCCCAGCTCCATCATGCCCCCAAAAAGGGACTCAGGTTTTTGGGGGCTGTTGAAAAACTTCGCCTGGCAATAAGGAAGTTAGATGCCGGATGCCGGATGCCGGACTTGAAGAAATCCGCCATCTTTTAGTACGCTCTGCCGCTGGCCCTTCGCCTTCCGCGCTATGCTCGTTTTTGAACAGCCCTTGGTTTTTGAACATCCCCTTTTCAGCAGGCCCTTAAAGGGGGTTCTTGTTTGATTGGAGGCGGACGAATGGCAAGGAACCCGGAGAAAGAGTTATCGATTTATGACCACCTCGGCGAACTCCGCCGCGTTATCATCGTATCCCTCCTCGCGACGGTGGCTATGGCCGGCGTCTGCTACACCTTTTCCGACCGTATCATGGCCATCCTGCTGGAGCCCGTTACCGAACAGGGCTACAAGATCGTCTTTGTCGGCGTGACGGAAGCCCTGTTCACAAAGATCAAGTTGAGCTTGTTCCTCGGCTTTATCGCGGCGATGCCGGTGACGCTGCAGCAGGTCTGGAGTTTTATCGCTCCGGCGCTGCGGAAAGAGGAAAAGAAGTTTGCCGCCCTTTTTGTTTTCGTGTCGTTTATCCTGTTCGTTGGCGGTGTTCTCTTTGCCTTTTTTGTCGTTTATAAGATGGGGGTCAAGTTCCTCCTGCAGTTTGCCGGGCCGGAGCTGGTCCCGATGCTGACCATCGGCAACTACATCTCTTTTACCATTTCCTTCCTGGTTCCTTTCGGCTTGGTGTTTGAGCTGCCCCTGGCGAGCTTTTTCCTTTCCAAGATGGGGATTTTAACCCATGCGCTGCTGGCCAAGAACAGAAAGTACGCCTTCCTGGGAATACTTGTCATAGCTGCCGCCATCACCCCTACGCCCGACCTTTTGACGATGTCCTTCATGGCCGGGCCGATGTACCTGATGTACGAATTGAGCGTATGGATCACCCGGATGGTCGAAAGGGGCAAGGCGCGCAAGGCCAGGGAAGAAGCGCTGGCCGAGGAACAAGAGATGGGGGTATACCAGGGCTCGTAAGGGCTTTTTAGGGACCCTTGCCGAGCCCGGCTGCACTTAGCTTTAAGGAGGAACGCAGGGGAGAATGGCAAGAAAGAAGATCAGCATCATCGGTGCGGGGTTTGTCGGCGCTACGGCGGCCCACTGGGCGGCCAGCAAGGAACTGGGGGACATCGTCCTGGTCGATGTCGTGGAAGGTATCCCGCAGGGGAAGGCCTTGGATTTGATGGAGGCCGCGCCAATCGAGGGATATGACTGCAACATTATCGGCACTAACGATTATGGCGATACAGCAAATTCAGACGTTGTCGTCATTACGGCCGGTATTGCGCGCAAGCCGGGGATGAGCAGGGACGACCTCCTGAGCGTTAACGCCAAGATTGTGCATACGGCGGCGGCTGAATGCGCCAGATATTCGCCCGACTGTATTATCGTTGTCGTCACCAATCCCCTGGACGTGATGTGCAGCGTGGCCTTAAGGGCCAGCGGATTCCCACCGCATCGCGTGGTGGGCCAGTCCGGGATTCTGGACAGCGCCCGTTTCAGGACTTTCATCGCCCTCGAACTCGGGATCTCCTTCAAAGATGTTACGACAATGGTCCTGGGCGGCCACGGCGACCACATGGTGCCGATGATCCGGTACACTTATGCCGGCGGCATCCCTATCGAAAAGCTCATCCCCCGCGACCGGATCGAGGCGATGGTGGAACGGACGCGCAAGGGCGGCGGGGAGATCGTAAACCTGCTGAAGACCGGCAGCGCCTACTATGCGCCGGGGGCTGCGGCCATCCAGATGGTTGAGGCCATCGTTAAGGACAAGAAGCGTATTCTCCCGGTAGCCGCCTACCTCAACGGGGAATACGGCGAGAAGGATATTTACGCCGGAGTGCCGGCGGTTCTTGGAGCAAACGGTGTGGAGCGCATCATTGAGCTTGATCTCACCGAAGAAGAGATGGCAACGTTAAAGAACTCCATCAACGCAGTCCGTGAAGTCCTGGGCAGACTTGATCTGGCATAGTACGGGTTCGTAAGTCTCAACGAAAACAGCCCTGTGGGTGGATGCCTGCAGGGCTTATTATTTTACATCCCTATAAAGTTTTCGCGTTGAGCCGCCGATAAAAACAGCAAAGTGTAAACTTAATACTCCGCTCAGGGCAAAGCCACCGAAAGGTGGCGGCGCAAAGCTAAAGGGGCTAAGGCAGTGGAACCTGCTACGCCAGCCAGTTGCCGGTAAGCTTGTTCAAAGCCTGCACGTCAATTGGCGAGCAGGCTTCTTTATTGTTCGGGGGAATCTTGATGAGAGTCAGCCGCGAGAGTGCTTTTTGGCTTTTGGTCTTAGTGACTTGCATCTGCTGCGTTATCATTCCGGGAGCAGCCGATGCGGCGTACTCTGTCGGCTTTAAATCTGCGGCTATCGAAATCACTTCCCCGAGCCGGAACCTGACGGAGTTGAGCGGCGACCTGACGGTTACCGGTAAGACCGATTTACAGCAGCTATGGCTGGCGGTAAGAGGTCCCGGCGGCGAGATCGAGACCTACCCGGTTGATCCCGAAGAGGGAAGCTTCACACGGACGATCAGCCTTCGTTTCGGCCAGGGTATTTACACGATCTGGGCGGGGGACAATCCGCGGAAGTTTGACGGCACCGTCAGGTTTCAGGTCATCAACAAGGCCGGGGAGGATAACAGGTATCTTGCTCCCTCCGCTTATATTGATTCAGCCGATCAGAACATCGTGAAACTCGCGGCCGCCGTTACGGCAGGTTCCAAAACGAGCGCGGAAAAGGCCAGGGCGATCCACGATTGGGTTGCCGCCAACATCGGCTATGATAACGGCCGTCTTGCTTCCAAGGATTTGAGCCTGTCTCCCGCAAGCAGCACGCTCGAGGCGCGCCAGGGGGTCTGCAGCGGGTACGCCTTCCTGACCGCGGCGTTGGCCCGCGCGGCCGGACTGGAGGCACGCGTGGTTTACGGGCAGGCCGGGAGCGATTCCTGGGAACGCCAGTTTCACGCCTGGAACGAGATCAAGGTCGACGGCCGCTGGGTGCCCATGGACACCACGTGGGACGCAGGATACGTGAAAGACGGCAAGTTCGTGCGCAAAACGGGGGATCGGTACTATGACAACGCCGAGCTCTTTGCTAAAACCTACCTGGTCGACAGCTACGCTGTCTATTAGGTGGTAAGAAAAGGCCGGAGGACAAGTACTTCGATACAGATCCCAAGGCCGATATTTCTGGTGAAAGTTGTAGTGGACAAACAGTTAAAACAAAGATAAAATTCTTGGTGAAGCGGGAATTTGCAGGAAGCCGGATTGGTTTTCCCAACGGGGAGCAGTGCACGTGACGGTGAATGGGTACCTGAATTACCGCGGAACGGTCAAGGCAACCGACCTTAAGTCAAGGTCGGTTTGATATTTTGTCCTTTTGTTTTATCTTTGAGGAGCAGGAGATTAATGCAAGATAAGACCGATCAAAGCCTTGCCGGAACGGCCTCCCGGGGGACCGGCAGGCAAACAAGGTGTCTTTGCAACAAGCTGATTTGTGTGGTCAACGGCGACGATATCGAAATCAAGTGCAACAAGTGCAAACGACTGGTAACCATCCGCACGAAGGGTATTGTAGCTGTGGAGTTCAAATAACGAACTCTCCCGGTTACCGATACGTTTAAGAATCTTTAGCTGAGGATTTGACGATGATCGACGTGCTTGTTATCCTGCTGGTCGGCATCGGCCTGGCCTGGGATTTGCGCACAAACCGTATTCCGAACTGGCTGACCCTGTCGGGAATGGCGGCCGGTTTGGTTATTAACGGGGTCCTCGGGAGTTGGCCCGGTTTGCTTTTAAGTGCCAAGGGGCTGCTGATCGGCCTGTTGATTCTTTTTATTCCGTTTGTCCTTGGCGGCCTCGGCGGGGGAGACGTCAAGCTTTTAGGCGCCATCGGCGCGCTCAAGGGGACCGGATTTATTCTTTCGGCGGTGCTGTTGACCGCTCTCTGGGGCGGAGCAGTGGCTTTACTTGCTCTCATCGTCAGTAAGCGCTTCAAACGCCTGAACGATTTTTTTGTAGGGGTAAAACTGTTTGTCTACACCAGGGGGAAGATCGGCTACGACGTGATGCTCCCGAACGAAGAGGTCAAGGCGAAAGACCGCCTGGTCGTTCCTTACGGCATTGCCATTTTCCTGGGCACGGTTTCGGCTTATTTCATAACCCTGCCACTTCCCGCGTAAGGTTTGACTGAGTTGCGTGCAGAAATACTTGCCAGGAATAATTGCCCCTTTTGGACTTGAAAGTCTGGAGAGTTGAGATGTCCGGAAAAAGAATGCTGGTTATCGTTCTCAGCGGTTTATTGATGACAGCGGGGGTATTGCTGATGCTTTAACCTTTTTTACCGATGTCCGCGCCTGGCTTTATCAGCGGCACGCCCTGGAGCCGATTGAACAGCAGGGTGAAGCAGAAGAAAACCCCGTGATCAAGCGAGATTAACACCGTTCCTGGAGAACATCGCAAAACGACCACTGCAGTTGTTGACGGATAGCACTCATATGGAACAGTCGGTTGGAAACAGTCGGTCTTGTGGCTTATTAATGGTTCCCATAAGAAGTATTATGTTGCCTAAGAAGTGGATGAACTGGTGAATGAGTTAGCCTGGGCTCGCCCTGCCTTTATCCGGGTTGTGTGCAGTGCAGATCCAGATCTCCATAGTAGATCAGTAGATCCAGCCTCGCCGTATCCAATGAGCACCGTCAAGATTTTAATGCCGGATAGGATTCAGGGTATCGGGATGCAGGCAGTATACCCGGCGGGGTATACCAATTTTAGAGCAATACCCAAGGAGGTTGTCAAGGTGTTCTTAATTTGGCTTCAGAGGCCTGTTAAAGTGCTCTTATGACCCAACCCCCAGTAGCCGGGGTTTTGATTGCCTTACAGGCCCATTTAACGCTTATGGCTGGGGCGTTGTATGTTCCCTGCATGACGAAAGAGGCACCGTTCTTGTGAAGCGGTGCCTTTCTCAGTGCCTTTACCGAGGAGCAACAAACGACCCTACTGTTTCACCATCGGTTTCCCGCAGCAAACCAGCGTTCCCTTGCCTTCTTCTTTAACGACGACAACGTTGGTGCATACCAGACACTTATAAACTTCTCCCACTTTAGTCGCCATTGTTTTGCTCCTCCCCGCTTTGTGAAAATATTAACTTGTGCTCAGAGCCAACAGATTATTCTTTTTCAAAAGCTTCCTTGCCTGCGCCGCAAACGGGGCAAACCCAATCATCCGGAAGGTCTTCAAAAGGGAGTCCTCCCTCTTCCTGAGGGTCGTATACGTAACCGCATACCGTGCAAACCCATCTGTCCATACTTTTCACCTCTTTCGGCGTTGAATCTTCTTTTACAGCCTTAGTTTAGCCGGAACGAAGGGGTTTTTGCTCCTAGCATTTAAGGACGCCGATCGAATGTTAAGTAAATTAGTCATTATTGTTTCATTCGTTCCGAAGACGGGTTTTCCTTTTTGTGCCGGTAAATTTACGCCCCCCGAACTCTCCCGGACGGCAAGCAGGATTTATGAAGGCGGAGATGAAGAAACGAAAAGGGAAAGCTATAAGCAATCAGTCTGTCAATACAGAAAGGGGCGCGGGGCTTGAGCTTTATCGTCAACGGCAACGAACTCCCGGAGAGCATGGACTGGCGTATTTCCACACGGCGGCCGGCAAGCGCCGAACATAAAGAGCTTACTGTGGAGAAGGACGGTTCGATGCGTCAGGTCCTCCTTTACGACGACGGCACGGTGGTTGAAACAATTTTGGGGACCAACGGGACGGTCATGATGACGATCAACCGCGAAGTCGCCATTGACCATGCCAGGGGTTTGATTATCGTTCTGGAACCGGGAGCTAGGGTTGCTTATGAAAATGACGGGGCGATGAAGATTATTCCGTCCGCGTAAAGGCCAGCATACCCAGGGCCACCATCAGGGCTGCAAAGCCGAGCAGAACGGCCACGTCCAGCCCTAAGGGGAAGGCGACCGCAAAGTTTTTCGCCGCTGTGCCCGCTCCGGTGTAGAGGACGTTACGGAAGGCGTCGACCCCGTAAGCCACGGGGTCCATTTTCATGAGCGGCTGCATCCACGCCGGGGCGCTGGATACGGGGAAAAAGGCCCCGCTGAGCATAAAGAGGGGCATGATCAGGAAGTTCATGATCATGTGGAAGCCTTCCATCGTTTCGGTACGGGCCGCCACCAGGGTTCCAAACGAGGTGATGGCGAAGGCCAGCAGGAACATCAGGGGCAGGAGCAGGGCGATCTGAGCGGCATGGATGTGCAGGCCGGCGACGGGCGCCAGGATGAGCAGGATGGTGCCCTGCAGGACGGCGGTGGTGCTGCCCCCCAGGGCCTTGCCCACGGCGATGGCGCTGCGCGGCACGGGCGCTACGAGCACCTCTTTGAGAAAGCCGAATTCGCGGTCCCAGATGATGGACACCGACGAGAACATCGCCGTAAACAGCACGGACATTCCGATAACGCCGGGGTAGATGAAGGAGAGGTAATCAAAGCCTTCAATATCGATTCTAAAAGTGGCGCGCAGACCTTGACCCATCACCAGCAGGTAAAGCAGCGGCTGCCCGAGCATGGTCAGGATGCGGGTTTTTTCGCGCAGGAACCGTTTTAATTCCCGTAACCACAAAACGTACACCGTCATCAGGAAAGCCGCCATTCAGCTTTTCCTCCCCTTTGCCCTGCGCATCGCCCGCATATGGTCGATGCCGCCGGCCGTTTCCTCGCGGATGGCCCTGCCGGTAAGGTGCAGGAAGACGTCTTCGAGGGTTGGCCTGTCCACGCTGATCGCGGCGATCCCCGGAATCCCGGCCGCCAGTTTCGGCACAAACTCCTCCCCATGGGGCACGTCGACGATCAAAACGCCTCCCTCGCTCCGGGCCGTCAGGTTAAACTCCGATTCCAGCAGCCGCTTTGCCGTCACGGGGTCCTGACATTTGATCATTACAAGGTCCTGCCCGACCATCCGCTTGAGGTTCTCGGGGGTGTCCAAAGCCACCAGGCTGCCGTGGTCGATAATGGCGATACGGTGGCAGATCTCGGCTTCTTCCATATAGTGCGTGGTTAAAAAAATGGTAACGTTTTGGCTTTCTTGGATGCCGGAGATATACTCCCAGAGATGGGTGCGCGTCTGGGGATCAAGGCCGAGGGTGGGCTCGTCGAGAAAGAGCAGCCCCGGGGCGTGGATCAAGCCCCTGGCCAACTCCAACCGCCGCTTCATCCCCCCCGAAAACGTGCGTACCAGTTCGTTTTGCCGGTTGGCCAGGCCGACCAGCTCCAGCATCTCCTCTATGCGCTTCTTCAGGACGGGTTTGGGCACGGCGTAGAGCATGCCGTGCATCTCGAGGTTTTCCCTGGCCGTAAGGCGGTCATCGAGGCTGGGGTCCTGGAATACCATGCCGATGCTGCGACGGACCTTGGCCGGTTCGCGCACGATGTCGTAACCGTTGACCCTGGCCGTGCCGGCGGAGGGCCGGAGCAGGGTGGCCAGCATCTTGATCGTCGTGGACTTTCCCGCCCCGTTGGGGCCGAGAAAACCAAAAACCTCCCCCTTCCCCACCGTAAAGCTGATTTCCCGCACGGCTACGTAGTCTTTGAAACGCTTGGTCAAACCCTGTACGTCGATCATCAAAGTCCCCGTCGCCTCCTGTCTGAGGGAGCAAAGAAACGTTCCCGCCGCTACCAGCGTTCTACGGCGTGTTTTCCGCCGAGGGATCGGCGGCGGTCCTCGTTTCTGGAGCACAGCAGGAAGCAGGTCAGCCCGCCGATAATCATGGCGCCTGCGGTAACCTGCAGGAGGGTTGGTACCTGTCCAAAGACGAAATAGGCCAGGATCGAGGCGCCGACCGGCTCACCCAGGATGCTTACCGAAACCACTGCGGCTTTAACGTACTTTAAGGCCCAGTTCAGCACGGAGTGGCCGAAGATTGTCGGCACGAGGGCCAAAGCGGCGAAATACAGCCAGGTCAGGGCCGGATAAGGACCAAAAGGGGTGTTGAAGACGAGGGCAAAGAGAAAAAGCGTTACAGCTGAAGCTCCATAGACAATGAAGGTATAAGGGAGAACGTCCATCTGCGCTCTTAAAACGCGCCCGATCAGAACGTAGCCGGCTACAAAAATGGCTCCGGCAAAGGCCAGGATGTCCCCCAAAATGGCCTGCCCGCTGATCTGGAAGTCGTTGATGCCGATCAGGACGCTTCCGGCCAGGGCCAGAGCACCGCCGAGTAAAGCGTTGCGGCTGATGCGCTCTCCCAGCAGGTAGACGCCGCCGGCGACGACGAACAGCGGCTGCATTGTCACAAGCACGGTCGAACTGGCGATCGACGTGTATTCCAGCGAGGTGATCCAGGTCGCGAAATGCAGGGCCAGGAAGAAGCCCGCAAGCAAGGCCAACCCCCGTGCTTTCAGGCTGAGGCCCCTTACGGTTTGCACATTCGCGCTGCGTAGCATAAAGGGGGCCAGGATGAGGACGGTGATGCCTATACGATAAAAGGCGATAATGATGGCCGGGGCGTCGGCCAACTTGGTGAAAATCGACGAGAATGACGCAGCAACGACGGCCAGGACGACGGCCAGATAGGGGTTAATCAACGGTTGTTGGTTACCGGTCTGAGACAAGTGGCGCCACTCCTTGTTCAACTAGCTGGCGGCAAGGTCCGAGCCCGCGCCGCGGTCACTTGCGGAAGCGGCGCATGAGGTAGATGGCCAGAACGACCAGCCCGATAAGGATTAGTTTACCCACGTCTGTTTTCCTCCGCTATTCAACTGCCAGGTACTTGTTCTCCCTTTGCGGGCAGGTCTCCTTGTCTCATTTTATAACAATGACTGGTCGATTAAATACTTGGTCGCCTGTTCGGTTCCCGACACCACGAGGGATATCGCTTCGCCCAGCAGCCTATGAGCTTCTTCGGGACGGTTGATGTGCACCTCCCAGAGCGCTTCCCTGACCTTCGTTTCAGCCTCGGGCAGTTTGGGGATACCTCCCATACAGGCTGCCAGCCGCATTTCCCCTCTTACCTGGTCCAGATATGATTTGCACAGGCGGATGGCTGTCCATGCCTCTTCTTTGGGAAACGCGCCCATTTCAGCGATAAGCCCTGACGCCGCAATCAGGTAGGATTTCAGTTTTTCCCCGTGATGGAACTGGCTGATGGCCTCCTTCAGCTCCACGGTCGATCCCTCTTCTTTACCTGCTTGATGGTTGACCCCGGCCCCCGGGCCGGTTTTAGCGGCGGCAAGGTTTATAACCCTTCCGCTCTTGGCTGATTCTTGCTGCATGTGCAAGCAATTGCCTCGCTCATAAGGTTCCCGGCAGCCATACCATTTTATGCTGTCGCGACCGTGAAAGGACATATGGAAGTTTTTATGCACCGGTCTGTGTCTGTGCGGCTTGCGAACCGGGATGTTGAGACTCCTGTTCTTCCGCAGGCATTTTCAGCACGGTGATCAACATCCCGAAGAGAATGGCGGCTCCGCCGACCCACTGGCGAAGGGACAGGGTCTCTCCGGCAAGGAGCCAGGCGCCGAGGCCGGCAAACACAGGTTCCATCGTAAAGATCACTGCGGTGTGCGTTGGCGAGGTGAATTTCTGTGCAGCGCTCTGGATCAAAAAAGCTAAGGCAGTGGCCGGTATGGCGGTAGCCACCAGGGCGATCTGAACCGCCGGGGCCAAACGCTCGGGAAAGGTCTCCAGGACGGGGGCGACCGCCAGGCTGATGAACCCTACCGTAAAGATCTGGAGGACGGCCAGGTGGTACGTGCTTACCCTGGGTGCGTACTTCCCCACCAAGATGATGTGGGCGGCGAAGCATAAGGCGCAGAAGAAGATCAAAACGTCGCCGTAGCTTATTCTCAGGTTGTCCTGGATGGAGAGCAAAGCCAGGCCGCAGGTCGCCGAGCCGACACCCAACATAGCCGCCCAGTGCGGCAGGCGCCGAGACATTATGCCGGCGATCAGCGGAACCAGAACCACGGAGAGCCCGGTTATAAACCCCGCATTGGAGGCGGTGGTGTACTGGAGCCCGACGGTCTGAAAAGCGTAACCCCCGAAGAGAGCCAGACCTACGATGACGCCGGCCTTCAGGGTGTCGGTTTTGATCCCTCTGAGCGCCCGGTAGCGTAACAGGGCCAGGAAGGACCCAGCAATGAGAAAGCGAATGGCCAAAAACCAGTAAGGACCGATGGCTTCCAGGGCTTCCTTGACGACGACGAAGGTTATGCCCCAGATGAAGGTGACAGCGAGGAGGGCGATGTCGGCGGCGACCTGATATTTGCGTGATACTTGCATCTTTCTCCTGTTCTAGAAGGCCGTTAAAAAAACCTGCCTATAATCGTCGGTCGCGACAATCATCCTGACGCCTGACGGCCGCTGACTGACGATCGATTTGGTTATACTTATGCATTCTTGCATCCGGCATCCAGACTGTCAAGGAAAACATACGGGAGTTGAAATAGCGCCGCAAGTGGGCAGGAATTTGGCAGGCAAGGGCGAAATTCCTGGTGTGGGAATGACGTCCGGGGAGGTGAATTTTGCGGTAATCCCTTTATCTAATTCAATTCGTTGTGCTGTTAGTTTATTCAATATACGGGGAGGCGAGTTACTCTTGTTAAAAATGAATAGGTTTTTGCTTGTCACCATCGCTCTGCTGGCCATAATCGCCCTGGCCGCCGGCTGCGGCGGCGGCAAGGAAGAACCGAAGGACCAGGGTTCCGAACCGCAGGCGCAATCCAAGGGTAAACTGATCATCGGCTCCGACACCGCTTACGCGCCTTTTGAGTGGCAGGACACCGCCAGCGGCAAGTACATCGGCTTTGACATGGACCTCATCGACGCCGTCTGTAAAGAGGCCGGTTACGAGTACGAGATCCAGAGCATGACTTTTGATGGACTGATCCCGGCGATGACATCCGGTACGATCGACGCCTGTATCTCAGCGATGACTATTAAACCTGGGCGCGCCGAGAAAGTCAACTTCACCGATCCCTATTACAAGTCCGGCCTGATTATCGCTGTAAAGTCGGATAATGAAAACATTCAGTCTTTCGACGACTTGAAGGGCAAAAAGATCGGCGTTCAGCTTGGGACCACCGGAGCCGACATGGCTCGTACCGTTGAAGGTGCTAAAGTCACTGACTACGACCGGATTCCTGAAGCCTTCCTTGCCTTGAAGCAGGGTTCCGTTGACGCCGTCGTAAATGACGCTCCGGTTACTCTCTACGCCATTAATAAGGACGAGAAGGGCGCCGTTAAGGTCGTCGGTGATATGCTCTCCAGCGAGTTTTACGGCATTGCTGTTCCTAAGAGCAAGCCAGAGGTTTACGAAGACCTGAACAAGGCCCTTAACACACTGAAGCAGAACGGTAAGTTCACAGAGATCTACAAGGAATGGTTCGGTCAGGAGCCGCCGGCCGACCTTATGACAATTACTGTTGAGCAGGCGCTGGAAGCCTACGGCAAGTAAGGTATGAGAAGGAATAAGCGCTACTTTTGTAGCGCTTATTCCTTCACATTATTCTCTGAGGTGAAGTCCTTTTGGAGACCGCCATACGCATAATGCCGCTACTGTTGGACGGCACCAAGCTAACGCTCTTTATCACCGTCGTGTCGGTTGGTATCGGATGCGTTCTCGGCCTCATTGCCGGGCTCGCGCGACTGTCGGGTAGGAAGATCCCGCGTCTACTCGGCACTTGTTACGTCGACTTCTTACGGGGTACGCCCCTGCTGGTTCAGATCTTTATTGTCTTCTTCGGACTCCCTGCGCTGTTCACCGACCTTCAGAACTGGTGGCACACCTCGCTGGGTTGGCCCATCCTGATCTCGAAGCCGGCCCTCGAGCCGCTGGCGGCAGCAATTGTTGCGTGCAGCCTGAACAGCGGCGCGTATATTGCCGAGATTTTCCGGGCCGGTGTACAGTCCATTGAGCGCGGCCAGATGGAGGCCGCCCGTTCACTTGGCATGACCCATAACCAGGCGATGCGCTATGTTATCCTCCCTCAGGCCTTCAAACGCGTAGTTCCGCCGCTGGGCAACGAGTTCATCGCCATGCTCAAGGATACATCACTTGTGTCGGCGATCGGCGTGGCCGAACTGACCCGCAGGGGGGTGCTGATCAATGCCGATATCTTTGATCCATTCCCGATTTATATGTCGGTCGCTTTTATCTATCTGATCATCACGCTCACCTTCTCCCGGCTGGTAGACTACCTCGAAAGGAGACTCAAAACCGGGTGATCGAAGTAAGAGACCTCCACAAAAGTTTTGGGCGTTTGGAAGTGCTCCGCGGCATTAGCTGTACCATAGCTGAGGGTGAAGTCGTGTGCGTTATCGGTCCCAGCGGTTCAGGGAAAAGTACGTTCCTTCGCTGTCTTAACCTGCTGGAGGAGCCGACGAGCGGCGAAATCATCATTGACGGTACTTCGCTAACCGATAAACGCACTAACATTAACTTAATGAGACAGAAGGTCGGCATGGTCTTTCAGTTGTTCAACCTATTCCCCCATAAGACGGCCCTCCACAACATCATGCTGGCTCCGGTCAAGGTTAAGAGAGTGGAGCCGCAAGAAGCTGAAAACCTGGCCCGTACCCTGCTCGCCAAGGTCGGGCTTACCGATAAAGCTGACGTTTATCCGAGCCAGTTGTCAGGTGGACAGCAGCAGCGCGTGGCCATCGCCAGGGCCCTGGCCATGCAGCCGAAGGTGATGCTTTTCGACGAGTGTACATCCGCTCTCGACCCGGAGATGGTCGGCGAAGTGCTGGCTGTGATGAAAGACCTGGCAAGGGAAGGCATGACGATGGTGGTAGTCACCCACGAGATGGGTTTTGCGCGGGAGGTCGGCGACCGTGTGCTCTTTCTTGACGGGGGCCGCATTGTGGAAGAAGGTTCGCCGCAGGAGATTTTCAACAACCCGCGCGAAGAACGGACCAAAGCTTTTCTCAGCAAGATTCTCTAAACGCAAGTAAACTACATAATTAAAACCTTGCGGGTGGAAGGTCGGGCCTTGACCCGCAAGGTTTTTCTTTTTGCTTACATTCCCGGCTGATTCTCCGCTTCCGCACCGGTGACGTCAGGGCATTTCCTGCTGAAGACTTCGGGGGCGACGATGCCCGCCGAGAGCAGGAACTTGATGCCTTCCTCCACGCTGATGGGGAGAATAATCACGTCGTCCTTAGGGGCCATAAACATGAAACCGGTTGTCGGGTTGGGCACCGTGGGGATAAATACCCTAATAACTTCCGGGTGTTCGGGAACGAAATTCCCCAGGTAGCTTTCTCCGGCGATAAAGCCGATCGTCCAGATGCCTTTACGGGGCCATTCCACCAGCCCCACCTGGCGGAAGGCGTCCTTGTTGTTTTTGCTGAGCGTTTCGAAAATCTGCTTGCTGACACGGTAAACGGGGCTGGCCAAGGGTATGCGCAACAAGAGGTTTTCGCCAAAGGCGAGCAGCCTCTTGCCGATGATGTTTGTGGCGAGCACGCCGGCCAGGAAGATGACGGCAAGGGTTATGAGAATGCCGAGCCCGGGGATGTGAAATTCCTCCCCGGCCAGGAAAATTACCAGGCTGCCGGCGACCCCGTCGATGAAACGGAACACGGCAAAGAGAAGCCATATTGTTACGGCTAAAGGCAGGACGACGGCCAAGCCTGCGACAAGGTAGCGTCTGGTGCTCAATGCTCTGCTCCTTAAAATTACTTCTTAAAAATTAAAAAATAGTTTTTAAATAATTTCCTTGATGCGTTCTTTCTTTTCGGCCAGGAGCTGTTCGTACTGGGCGTTGAGGTTGCCGAGCGTTCTCATCCACTCGTCCATGAACTCGGGCATGCGTTCCACGTTGACGCGCATCCTCACGCCTGTTTGCATCTCCAAGGCCTGCTGGGTCTGGACGGCCCTTCTTTCGTATTTGTCCCTGACGGTCAGGTAAGCCTGCTTGTAGGCCTGCGCGTAGTAATTGAAAAGAGTGTCAAGTTCAGTGAAGATGCTCTGCAGCCGTCCCTTGTTCGACGTCAGCATTAGGAGCCCCTGCATGGCGCGCAGGTTGTGCTGCAGGGTTGTCTCGTCCGTGGGGAGGCTGATGGCGCGCAAAAGGGTTTCCGCCAGTCCTTTGCGTACGTTCTCGCGGCTGGAATCCTGGTATTTATCGAGTTCGGCCTCGAGATCCACGTTCGTGTCCCGGATGTACCTGGCGCCCAGGGCTTTCCCGGCGTCCATCTCTTCCATCCGGGTCAGGTCTTCGGCGCTTATGTTAATGCCGGCCGCCCTTTCGAGAGCTTTTTCCCAGGCTGTCTTAATGCGATCTGACACTGTCTTACCACCCTATCTATGATTTTCCTATCTAATCATACCTATCTAATTATAAACTATTGTTTCCAAACTGCAACTTCTTTGCATCCTGCAGTATGGCCGCGATCTCCGCGTAAGAACGGGTGTTGACCACGTGGGCGGGACCGAGCCAGCCCCGCCTGGCGACACTTATGCCGAAGGGCATCAATTCCATCTGTTCGGACGTGTGGGCGTCCGATCCGATCGTGATAAGGACGCCCTTGTCCCGAGCGGCGCGGCAGTGGACGTCGTTGAGGTCAAGGCGGTTGGGGTAAGCGTTCAATTCAAGGAAGGTCCCTGTCGAGGCGGCCGCGTCCAGCACGGCTGTAATGTCGGCGTCGTAGGGTTCCCGCTGTCCGAGGATTCTTCCCGTAGGATGGGCCAGCGAATGGACCAGGGGATGCCTGACAGCCGAAAGCAGGCGGTGCGTCATCCGTTCCCGGTCAAGGCGAAAGGCGCTGTGCACGGCGGCAAGGACGAAGTCCATTTGCACAAGGATTTCGTCGGGGTAGTCCAGAGATCCGTCCGGCAGGATATCCACCTCCGCCCCGCACAGGAGCTTGATGTCCCTGCTGCTTGCATTGAACTGCCGGATGGCGGCGAGCTTGGCGCGGAGATCCTCGGTCGTCAGCCCCCGGGCCAGCCTGAGCGACTGCGAGTGGTCGCAGACGGCCACCCACTCGTAGTTGAGCGCGCGCGCCTTGCGGGCGATTTCTTCAAGGCTGCTTGTCCCGTCGGAATAGGCGGAGTGCACGTGAAAATCGCCCTTAAGGTCCGAAGGCTTGATTAAAGCGGGCAGGTCGTGCGCCAGGGCCGCCTCGATCTCTCCGGTGTCCTCCCGCAGCTCGGGTTCGACGTAGGACATGCCCAGGGCTGCGTAAACACTTTCCTCCGTTTCTCCGGCGATGCGTTTGTCGTCGCGGAACACCCCATACTCGCTGACTTTTAAGCCCAGGTCGATGGCCCGCTGCCTTATGCGGACATTGTGTTCCTTCGAGCCTGTGAAATAACAGAGGGCTGCGCCGAAGACCTCTACAGGCACGACCCTGAGGTCGACCTGCACGCCGTTGTGCGCGGAGATGCTGCACTTTGTCGTACCCCTGGCCAGGACGGTCTCGACGACGGGCAGGCTGAGAAACACTTCTATGACCTCTTCGGGGCGTCCCGAGGCGGCCAGGATGTCGATGTCCTTGACGGTGTCCTTCCGCCGCCTCAAGCTGCCGGCGAGCTCGACACGGTGGGCGGGGGCACGCCGGCGGAGGGCTTCGACCAGGGCCATGGCGAAAGGCAGCATCTCGCCAATCGGGTGTCTCGCGCGTGACCGCCTGGCAGACTCGATGCCCCTGAGGATATTCTTTTCGGTCCTTTCCTGAAAGCCCTTGAGGTGACGAATTTTCTCCGATTTGGCCGCAGCCTCCAGATCCTCGAGGCTGCGGACGTTGAGTTCTTTAAAGAGCGCCAGCGCTTTCTTGGGGCCGATGCCAGGCACGGCCAGCAACTGCAGAATGCCCGGCGGTATCTCTTCCGTCAGGCGCTCGTAGTATTCGAGCTTGCCTGTCTCGATAATTTCCGTGATTTTGGCCGCCAGGTCCTTGCCGATGCCGGGTATGCCGGTCAGGGCGCCGCGGGCGGCGAATTGGGCGACATCCTCGCCGAGGTGCGCCACTTTTTCGGCCGCTTTGTAGTAAGCGCGCACCTTAAAAGGGTTTTCGCCCTTGATTTCGAGCAATTCGCCAACCCAGCGCAGGATCTCCGCCACTTTCTTGTTGTGCATAATCCACCCCAATTTGGCTGTAAGCGTTAAGCTGTAGGGCTCCCCAGCACTCAACTCGAAGATCCATTACATTTAAAGCTAACTGTTAGTAACGCCATCCAACAGCTAACAGCCAACAGCGGCGCCGCAGGCACTTTTTGTTGGTTAAATTACGCAGTTAGGACAGCCGCCGTCATGAACATACTAAACTCGAAAGGAGGTCGTGTTAAATGGAAAGGGTTCCCTATCAGAAAGGTGTACGCCGTGAAGAGCCTGATTTAATCAATTATCTGCACCGGCCCCCGGGCTCTCCGCAGCCCCGTGAAACATCGTCACAAAAAGCCCAGTTGAACAGCCGGCACCGCCACGGTACAAACAAGGAAGTCCGGCTGGGCATAAAGTACAAAACGGGGTTACATGAACATAGAGAATGGCCCTGGAGTTAGTGAAACAGTTGAAAAAATTTCGCCTGGCTTTGTCAGCCGTCCCTGTCCGGCTGCTCACGTACATTTTAAGTACGCTCCGCGCCGCCCAGGGGCGCCTTCCGCGCCATGCTCGTTTTTGAACAGTTTCTCTCTGAGCAGTTTCTTTCCGAATACCGATAGCTGAGTGCACAAGTCAGCTTTGTAGACATTCAGTCTTTGGACCGTAGTTCTATCCGAGTGCTGAGAGCCGAGTGCCGAGTGCTATTATGGGCGGAGCTCGATCAGGGCGAAGAGCACGATTTCAAGGGCGATGAGCAAGACAATCGCCACTTCCAGCGCCGTCGAACGGTAGGTGACGATTTCCTCGCTGAGCATCGAGTAGCTGCGTTCGATGACCTGCACTTTTTGCGTGATGCTTTCGGTCCATTCTCTTACGCGCAGGATGTTGAGCGCCGCGGTGTAAATCCTGGCGTAGAAGACGTCTTCCGTGACCTTGAGGGAGTTGCGGATACGTTCTGTTATCTCGGTGATGTCAGCCACAAGCCCCAGGAGCTGGCGCATGATGCACCGGTAGTTTCCCAGGCGGCGGAACCGCCCTCCCCGGTCGGCGTCTTCTATCGCGTCATACATTTCCTCGATTTCCTGGTCCAGGATGTGGTCGTAGTAGCGGAGCTTTAGCAATTGGGCGTTGGCGAACTCCAGCAAGTCGGGAACGTCCGGGCTGCCCGTCGGATCGTACACGATGGCCGAATCCCAGGTCAGGATCGCAAAATCTTCCGCGTAGGAAAACCGGTTTTTGAGGGTCTCCCGCCTCATCTCCTCGCTCACGGGGTCTTTTTCGGCCAGAAGCAAAGGAACGGGGTCCCACCCCTTCTCCCACTTTCTAAAGTAATAGACGATCAGGTCCTCTTCCTCGTATTCGGGCTCTTTCGCCCCCACCAGCGCCGGCTGGATGGCCGCAAGCGTTGTTCGCAGGTAATCAAGGAACGTTTCTTCCAGGTCCTTCTCATTAACGATGTAGCCTAGTTCCAGGACTTCCCCGTAAGCAACCGCGGGAATGTCAAGGCTCAAGGTGACGGTGACGACCCCGTAGTCGTAGAGGCGCGCTCCCGCCCTGGCGTGAAGGAGCCGTTCGCCAAGCGGCAAACGACAGCCCTCCAGTTCCACGTTAACGGGCGGGTTTTTAAACGAAATCGACTTGGGAGGCACTCTTTTCAGACGTAGCCGGGAGACGGATTTACCGTCGGCGAGGAGTCTCTCACTCTTTTCAAGGTCGATTTCATCAGCCACGTTGTACAGGCGGAAGATCAGAAACGATACCGACACGGTTCACCAACCTCTATTCCACACCTTCTAACACCCAACTCCCAACCCCCAATACCCAATATAACACCTAACCCCCAACTTTAGCTCCCTGCCTGGTATTGCGCCTTTCCATTTCCCGGTCCACGGCCTGAATGACCTCGGCCTTGCCCGCCTTCCAGCGGGGGGCCAGCAACAGGTCGCCGTGGAGCACTTCGCCGCAGAGGCGGTGCACCGTTATGCCGGGGTCGAGATGCTCAAGGAAGTCGCAAACCCAGTGGACGTATTCGTTGAGGGACAGGGTCGGCACGGTTCCCTCCCTGTATTCCCGCGCCAGGCGGGTGTGTTCCACCACCTGGAGGTGGTGAATCTTGACCCCGTCCGCGCCGAGCTCCGACAACTTCAACGCCGTCTGCACGCAGTCGTCCCGTTCCTCCTCCGGCAGGCCGATGATGACGTGGGCGCAGATATAGATGCCGCGGTTTCTAGTGCGCTCTACGGCATCCACAAAATCGGCGAATGAATGCCCGCGGTTGATCCGCCGGAGAGTCCGGTCGTGGCTTGATTGCAGGCCGTACTCAAGCCAGACGTGGTGCTGCCGCGCGTAAGACGCGACAAGATCAAGGACGGGATCGGGCACGCAGTCCGGCCGCGTGCCGATCGACAACCCTACGATGTCCGGCACGCTCAGGGCCTCGTCGTAAACGCGCCGGAGTTGCTCCACTTTGCCGTAGGTGTTGGTATAGCTCTGCAGGTAGGCTATGAATTTGGCGTTCCGCCGGCCTTTGCGCAGCGCCGCTTCCCTGCCCCGCTCCACCTGTTCGCGCACGGACAGGCCTGCCTTCTCGACGGCCGGGCTGAAGCTTGGATTGTAACAGAAGCTGCAGCCTCCATGGCTTATGGCGCCGTCGCGGTTGGGGCAGGAAAAACCGGCGTGAACGGGGATCTTGTATACAGAGCAGCCGAACTTTTCGCGCAGGAACCTGCTGAAAGTGTAATACCTTTTCATGCCGGACCTTTACAAACTCTCCTGGTAAACTCCGCGAGCCCCCGCCCCCCCGAAACGGGCCCGGCCTCCCTTTCGGAAATTCAAGAGTTCCGGGTCGTGCCGAGGACGTCGAGGAACCGGCGGGAAGTGACGATCTTGGTGTCTTCGACCTGTCCTATATCGAGCAGGTGATGGTCCTGGGTGATGATATAGTCGGCCCTGCCGGCAAGGGCGCAGTCGATGAACTTGTTGTCGGCGGGATCGTCCAGGACCACGTTCACGTGTCTTTTAGGCTCGACCACCGTACAAAGCTCCAGCAGACGGTCGGCAGACTCTTCCCTACGCTGTACGGCCTCCCTGCTGCCAAAGCGCATTTTGGACAGGATGTCATGGTATTCGCCTTCGATGCCGGAGCTGACGACAACGTCGATATCGCCGTCGCGCCACATCTCGAGGATCTTGCCCGAGGCCTTTTCCGGGCAAATCAGGCCGGCCATCAGGATGTTGGTGTCAATGACAACCCGCAAGAGACCTCTACACCTGCCTATTGGAAGTTAGACGCCGGAAGCCGTCGTATACGTTTTGGCAACAGTTTCTTACCGGGTGATCGAGAAATCTTTGAAGCGCGCATCGCCGTCCCGTGCCGGCTTGTAAGTTGTTTCAACCTTGTCCACCCGCGCTGCAGGAGGCCCGGAACGGCACCACTTGAGCATCTCGGCGACCTGCTCCTCTTCCCCCTCGAATAAGGCGGATACCGAGCCGTCGGGGTTGTTGCGCACCCAGCCGGTGAGACCGCGTTGCCGTGCTTCTTGCTGGGTGGCCCAGCGAAAATATACTCCCTGTACTTTGCCCGTGATGCGCACTTCGGCGATGATCCTGCTCATAGTCTACCAACCTCCGGAGATTTGATTAATTCCGGTATTGTGTTTTATAATCAGATGACTGACAACCCGCGAGACTTTTGATACTGTATGTTCTTTTTTAGCATTCTCCCGGGAGGTGTTTTTCTTTTATGAAGTGCAAAGTGTGCAGAGGGCCCGCGATCGCTCAATTCCCCGCCCACAACGCCAACTTCTGCGAACGGCACTTTGACGAGTTCTTTATGCGTCAGATCGAGAAAGCCATCCGCCGTTACAAGATGCTCCAGCCCGGGGAACGTTGTCTGGTCGCCGTTTCGGGAGGCAAGGACTCCCTGATCGTCGTGGACGTGTTCCACCGCCTGGGTTACGACGTAGAAGGCTTGCACATCTCCCTGGGGATAGCTGAAAATGATTTTGCCGGCGAGTCGCTGGCGGTCTGCAAGGATTTTTTGGCCGAACGGGGGCTGACCCTGCGCGTCTTTGACGTTAAAGAGGCCTTCGGGATAACCGTTCCGGAGGCGGGCCGCCGTTTCCCCCGCTTCTGCGCCTTGTGCGGGATGACCAAGCGCTACCTGATGAACGCCGAGGCCTGGCGGGCGGGTATGGTGCTGGCTACGGGGCACAACCTGGACGACTTGTCTTCCGCCCTTCTGGCCAACATCTTCCGCTGGGACGTGCGCTACCTGGCCAAAAACCTGCCGGTTTTGCCCGAGGGCGACGGGTTTGCCCGCAAGATCAAGCCGCTGGCCCTACTTACTGAACGTGAGATCGCCACTTACGCCGCCATCCACGGCATCAGGGTCGTTCAGGCCAGGTGTCCGTATGCCGCGGAGGCCTCGTTTCCCAAATACAAGCAACTTATCAACGGCGTTGAAGAAGAATCGCCGGGGACAAAGCGCCTGTTTTACGAAGGGTACATTAAGCATGCCGGTCTTTTCGAAGCGCAGGCCAGGGCCGAATACCAGTTGCAGCCCTGCGCTGTCTGCGGGATGCCCACTTCAGCGCCGGTCTGCTCCTTCTGCAAGACCTGGCGCCGGGGTCAAGGGTAAGAACGTTCGATAAAATCCCGCAGATACCCGATAAATTCCTCATTGCGGTCGACGACCGCAATCTGAAGATCGCGGACCGGCACCAGCAACTCGTAGAAAATCAAGGCCACCGATGGCCTGGGAACCCGCCCCACGCCTGTGGCCAGAGCGGGAAGAACCAGGGATTGGGCCCCCAGAACCCGGGCGGTTTCCAGGACATTGCGGAGACAGCGCCGGACGATTTCCGGCGAGGAAGGCTCGGCGGGCCGCTTCATAGTTACGGCGTGAAGCAGCCATCGCGCTTTGAGCCGGCCCGCCGACGTGACGTACACGTCGCCGGGCTCGGGGTCGAGTTCCCTGCAGACCCGGACGGCTTCTTCCTCGATTTCTTGCCCTCCGGCGCGGCGCAGCGCCCCGGCCACTCCCCCTCCCATCGGACCCAGCCCGTTGGCGGCGTTAACGATGGCATCTGCTTGCCATCCGGTGATGTCGCCGACCAGAACCTGCAAGGCTCACTCCTCCCGTGCTTAACTCCAGAACGACAATTTTGATGGGTTCCGGCTTGGTTTCCGGAGTAATCACCAGTTCGGGCAGTTTTTGGACGTGGGAGAAATACTTCGTGAACTCGGCCGCTTCTTTGATGGGGAAGTCGATGTAGTCGGTCTTATAGTGCATCGGCAGGGCGACGGCCGGGTTGACGGCCTCCACTACCTTGACGGCTTCCTCGGGGCCGATGGTGTAATGGTCCCCGACGGGGACGCAGAGGACGTCGATCGGACCGAGTTCCCCGACAAGATCGTCTTCCAGCAGGTGACCCAGGTCGCCAAGGTGGCATACCCTCAGGCTGTCTATAGCGATGGTGTACACCGTGTTCAAGCCCCGCAGCGCGCCCTGTTGCTTGTCGTGGTAGGTACGGAAGCCTTCGACGACGATGTTCCCCGCGATCTTGTGCCTCCCCGGCGCATTAACGATCCGCGGGTTACCCTTCAAGAGGTGGATGGCGCTGTGGTCGTAATGCCCGTGGCTTACGGTGACGATGTCCGGCCGTACCTCGGGCACCGGATAGCCGACCTGCTCGTTGAAGGGGTCGGTAAGGATTTTCGTCCCGTCTTCGGCGGTCATAAGGAAACAGGCGTGTCCGAGCCACTGGATCTTCATTCTTTCACCCCCCCGATCTTGCCATCTTCTGCCTTTCGGTTCTACATAAAAGTTTGGATTCCTCCACCCGTCCTCACGTTCCTTATTGTCGGTTGTTCACCGTCGCCCTATACCGCGCGGATACGATCACCCGGACAAAGAAAGAATAATGGAGAAAACGCGGCAAGGGATGGATAAAGTTTGGGCGACGGGATCAGCATCTGGCGGACAAAGCCGTTCGTGGAACTGGAAGCGGAAAAGAAGGAATCCAGACTACGCCGTTCACTGACCTCTATTGATCTGGTGGCGCTCGGCATAGGGGCCATCATCGGCACGGGGATATTCGTGTTGACCGGTGTAGCCGCCGCCCAATATGCGGGCCCGGCGCTCATAGTGTCGTTTGTCGTTGCGGGGGTGGCGGCCGGCCTGGCGGCCCTGGTCTACGCCGAACTGGCGGCGATGATTCCGGTGGCGGGCAGCGCCTATACCTACAGTTATGCGGCGCTTGGGGAGTTCGTGGCCTGGATCGTGGGCTGGAACCTCATGCTGGAGTACATGGTTGCGGCGGGAGCGGTGGCGATCGGCTGGGGGTCCTACCTGGTGGACCTGCTCCGTTCAGTGGGGGTCGCCCTGCCGCAAAGCGTTACCGGCGCGCCCGCCCAGGACGGGGTGGTCAACGTGCCTGCCGTTTTCGTCGCTCTGGCCGTCACCCTCCTGGTGGTGAGGGGAACGCAACAGAGCGCCAGGACGGCGAAAACCGTCGTGCTCGTCAAATTGTTCGTCATCGTCCTGTTCCTCGTCCTCGGCGTGCGTTTCATCAACCCGGCAAACTGGCAGCCGTTCCTCCCGTTCGGCATGATCGGCATCTTCCAGGGGGCGGCGATCATCTTCTTCGCCTACATCGGCTTCGACGCCGTCGCGACCGCCGCCGAAGAAGCGCGAAGACCGCAGCGCGATCTGCCTATCGGCATTATCGGTTCGCTGCTGGTCTCCACCATACTGTACATCCTGGTCACCGTCGTCTTAACGGGAATCGTTCCGTATAATCAGCTTAACACGGCCTCCCCCGTCGCGACGGCCCTCTTGCGGGCCGGTATCCCCCTGGCCGGTTCGGTCGTGGCCCTGGGGGCGCTGGCGGGGATCACCAGCGTCCTCGTGGTCACGCTCTACGCCCAAAGCCGCATCTTTTACGCCATGTCCCGCGACGGCCTGATCCCCAAGGTCTTTGCGCGCGTTCACCCGCGTTACAACACGCCTTACGTCAGCACGCTCGTGGTGGGCATCGTCGTTATCCTCACCGCCGGCTTCCTGCCGATCGGCGTCGTGGCTCAGCTGGCCAACATCGGGACGCTGACCGCCTTCGTCATCGCTTCCGTGGGCGTTTTGGTATTGAGGTATACGAGACCGGACATGCCCAGGCCTTTCAAGACGCCGGGCATGCCATGGACACCGCTGCTGGCGATTGTGTCCTCCCTCTATCTTATCGCCAATCTTCCCCCTCTGACCTGGGTGCGCTTTGTGGTCTGGATGGCCTTGGGCCTGATCATCTACTTCGGATACAGCTATCGTCACAGCGCCCTACAGCCGAAAGACAGGGGATTAACGTGGAAAGCGATACTGGGGCCGGCGCTGGCGAAGCCGCTGCGCCGCGATGATTTGGAAAGAAGTTAAGGGCCGGGTAGCGCGCCGCCGACCCGGGCCACGCCCGAGGCGATGGCTGCTTTCGCCGTAGCCTCGGCTACGGCGGGGGCGACCCGACTGTCAAACGGCTCGGGAATGATGTGATCGGGTTTCAAGGTTTCCTCAGCCAGGGAAGCGATGGCGCGAGCAGCGGCAAGCTTCATCTCGTCGTTGATGTCGATGGCCCGGACGTCCAGCGCTCCTCGGAAAATACCGGGAAAGGCCAGCACGTTGTTGATCTGGTTCGGGAAATCGGAACGGCCGGTGGCGATGATCGCCGCTCCCGCCGCAGCCGCCTCGTCGGGCCAGATCTCGGGATCGGGGTTGGCCAGGGCGAAGATTATCGGGTCCGGCGCCATGCGGTTGATCATTTCCGGGGCCACCTGGTTGCCCTTGGATACGCCGATAAAGACGTCGGCTCCGGCAAGCGCGTCGGCCAGGGTACCCGTGATGCGCGCGCCGTTGGTCCGGAGCGCGATGTCCTGCTTGTAACTGTTCATACCCTCGGCCCGGTCCGGGTAAATGATCCCTTTCCTGTCGCAGACGAGAATGTGCTCCACGCCCAGCTTCAGCAAGAGGCGGGTAATGGCCAGTCCGGCCGAACCCGCGCCGTTGATGACGATCCTGATGTCCCGCAGGGTTCTGCCCGTAAGCGTAAGGGCGTTCAAGAGCCCTGCCGTTACAACGACAGCCGTGCCGTGCTGGTCGTCGTGAAACACCGGTATGTCCAAGATGCGTTTGAGCTCCGCCTCCACCTCGAAACACAACGGCGCGGCGATATCCTCCAGGTTGATCCCGCCGAAGGTGGGCGCGAGACGGCGCACGGTCTCGATGATGCTCGGGGCGTCCCCGGCGTCTATGCATATCGGCACGGCGTCCACCCCGCCGAAGGTCTTAAAGAGAATGGCCTTACCCTCCATTACAGGTAAAGCCGCTTCCGGACCGATGTTTCCGAGCCCCAGGACCGCGGAGCCGTTGGACACGACGGCCACAAGGTTGCCCTTGGCTGTATATTCGTAAACCTTTTGGCGGTCAGCATAGATCTCTTCGCAGGGAGCGGCCACGCCGGGCGTGTAAGCCAGCGATAAGTCCCTTTCGTCACGCAGGGGAAGCTTGGATTTAATTTCGATCTTACCCTTGACCGTGCGGTGCAGTTCAAGTGCCTCGTCGCGAAGCGGCATTTGTTCCCCCCACCTTTATTTTGTCTACAAGATACTGTATTCCTGGATACACTATACCATCGGCGGAAGTTTTCTGACAATATTAATGATTTCTGGTTAATCCGAAAAAAATGATCAAATCCTTGCCGATCAATCGGAGGCCGGCAAAGACCGGCAAAGAAAAAAGCCCGCTGCCTTCTTAAAAGCTGCGGGCCTTTTATAAAAGAAGCTGCGGCGAAGTTTTTCAACGGCCTCTTCTTAATCCGATGGCTGCCATGCGCCGCCTGACGTAGGCCAGTTGCATTTGCAGAGGGAGCTGTTGCGGGCAGTTGTCATCGCAAGCCATAAGCCCCACGCAGCCAAAGGCCCCCTCGTTGTTGCCCACGATTTCGTAGTATTCCCAGTCGGAACGCTCGTCGCGCGGGTCTACCATGAAACGGGCGATGCGGTTCAGCCCGGCGGCGCCGAGAAAGTCGTCGCGGATGTTGGCCGTAAGGCACCCCGCGATGCAACAGCCGCACTCGATGCATCGTTCGGCCTCGTAAATCTTCAAAGCCGTTTCGTTGTCCATGCGCTCTTCCTGGGCCGCGGGATCGAACTCCTTGCGGGTGTGAATCCAGGCTTCGGTCTTGAGGCTCATCTCCCTAAACCAGGTGCCCGTATCGACCGAGAGATCACCGACGAGCTTGAATACCGGCAGCGGAAGCAGTGTAATCTCGTCGGGCAGGGATTTGGTCAGGGTCTTGCAGGCCAGGCGGGGTTTCCCGTTAACCAGCATACCGCACGAGCCGCAGATGGCGGCACGGCAAACAAAGTCAAACATCAGGGACGGGTCCTGCTCTTCGCGAATCTTATTAAGGGCCACAAAAAGGGTCATACCCGGCGTTTCTTCCAACTGGTAGGCCTGCATATGCGGCTTGACCCCGGAAATACCCGGGTTGTATCGGAAGATGTTAAAGGTTAGCTGACGACTAGCCATTGTTACCTCCTTGCGCTCCATTGCTTTGGTTGGCAACTGAGGACTCCCCGTACCCGCGGTCGCCGGGGGGCAGTTCGGTAATCTTGACCGGCTCGTAGTCGAGCTGCGGCAGATCGGCGCCGGGCCGCCAGTAGGCCAGGGTGCGTTTAAGCCAGTTCTTGTCGTCGCGCTTGGGGAAATCTTCGCGCGCGTGGCTGCCGCGGCTTTCCTTGCGTTCCAGGGCGCCGTAGGCGATGCACAGGGCCAGCCTGATCATGCCGGGAAGGCGGATAGCGGCCGTCAGTTCGGGATTTGCCCCCTGGCCGCTTGAAACCAGGGCGAGCTTACGGCTGCGCTCGTGCAGTTCCCGGAGCTTGCCGACGGCCTGCTGGAGGCCTGTGGCGTTACGGAAAATACCCACGTTGTCCATCAGGGTCTGTTCCATCTCGCGGCGGAGCTTGTAAACGTTCTCCCTGCCGTTACGGCCCGCTATCAGGTCGTTGATTCTGGCCTCCTGGGCTTTAACGCGGTCCTCTACTATCCTTGAAGAATACTCCAGCGTTGCGCCCAGGGCATATTCGGCGATCTGCCTGCCTATGATCATCCCGGAAACGATGGTTTCGGCCAGCGAATTGCCACCCAGGCGGTTGAAGCCGTGCAGGTCCCAGCACGCGGCTTCGCCCAGGGCAAACAGGCCTTTCAAACCGTAGGCCGCGCCATCGATATTCGTCCTTACGCCGCCCATGCTGTAATGTTGGGTGGGTCGCACGGGAATGAGGTCCTTGACGGGATCTATGCCGGCAAAGTTCCGGCAGATGTTGGCGATTTCACGGAGGTTGGTATTGATGTGCCTGGCGCCCAGATGCCGGATGTCCAGCCACAGGTGCGGCCCGTAGGGACTGTCGACGCCGAGGCCCTTGCGCATGTGCTGGACCATACGCCGTGCCACGACGTCGCGCGAGGCGAGGTCCTTTTTCACGGGTTCGTAGTCGGGCATAAAGCGATGGTGATTCTTGTCGAGAAGATAGCCGCCGTCGCCCCGGGCACCTTCGGTAATAAGAATCCAGACCGGTACCATACCGGTGGGATGGAACTGGACAGCCTCCATATTGCCGAGGGGGACCACGCCCGTGTCCAGGGCGATCGACATGCCGGTACCCTCGCAAATCACGGCGTTGGTGGAAGCGCCGTAGAGCCGGCCGTAACCGCCCGTGGCGATCACGGTAGCTTTGGCCAGGTAAGCCGTAAGTTTGCCTGTCCTGAGACAGCGCGCCACCGCGCCGATACATCGCTCGCCGTCATGGATGAGGGCGATGGCTTCCATGCGGTCGTGCACGGTTATCCCCATTTTGATGACGATGCTATCCACCGTGTACTGCAGGCTGTGGCCGGTGCCGTCCGCCGTATAACAGGTGCGCCACTTGGCTGTTCCTCCGAAGTCGCGGGCGGTAATCAGGCCTTCATATTCCGGGAGGTCTTCGACCTCGTGCCCGTCGGGGAGCTTGCGCTTCCCGGCCACGACGCGGTTCCAGGGCACACCCCAGGCGGCCATTTGCCGTACGGCGACGGGTACGGTTTCGCAGAAGAGGCGGGCAACGTCCTGGTCGCATCCCCAGTCGGAGCCCTTGACCGTATCGGCGAAGTGAATGTCGGGGCTGTCGCCTCTTCCCATGGCGCAGTTGCCTAAAGAAGCCTGCATGCCGCCCTGGGCGGCCGTGCTGTGCGAGCGGCGGGGCGGTACGAGGCTCAGGATGACGACATCGAGTCCGTGTGAAGATGCCTCAATGGCGGCGCGTTCGCCGGCCAAGCCGGCGCCGATCACGAGTACGTCACTGACATGCGTTTGATACATCTTAGAGAGCACCTCCTAAACGCACGAACGCAAACATTGCCGCGACGCCGAGGATGAGGATCAAGAGCGTGATCATCTTCGTGACCCAGCCTACGGTGTGGCGATCGATCCAGCCCCACTTGACCATGATGCGGTAGAGACCGAACCCGGCGTGGTATTCGCCGAGGACGAGCAGGATCAGGTAGAACCACCAGAAAGAAGTCATCCGGTCGGCGCTCTTCACGGCCTCGATCGGCCAACCGAGAAGGATTGACGAAACGTGCATGCTCGCCAGGACGGCGATTCCGGCGGCGGTGATGAGTTGGAAGATCCAGACCCAGGTGTCGGGGTGTTTAACGAGACGCGCGTGCGCCCAGAATTCGCGGTAGCGGTTGGGGATGCGCCGGCAGACTGCAAAGACGTGAACCAGCGCTACCAGGCCGATGAACGGGATGCCGACGTAAGAAAGATAATACCGGTCCAGGAAGGCCGCGAAGGAGTCGTATGACTGGGCGCCCAACAGGATTACGCCTACGAAGAGCATGTGCGTCCATAAAAAACCGACCAGGAGCAGGCCGCTGACCATCTCGGCCAGGTCGAGGTACAGGTCGGTCTTCAGGCTGTTTGGGTGGATCCTTTGCACCGACATTGAGCTACTCCTTTCCGTATGAACAAGGTCAGGCCGTTTCATAATCTCGTTGACTGGTTGATCCAGCACTCAACCATGTCTTTCGAGGAATTACTATAACCGCGGGTCGGCAAAACACAAGAAGATTTCCCCGCCAATCAGGGGTTGAATGCGGGGCCGGCAAATGATGCGCGTCCCTGGCGATAAAGACTGTTCCCGTGCGCGTCGATCGCTACGACGGCAGGAAAATCCACGACTTCAAACTCGTGAATGGCTTCAGGGCCCAGTTCAGGGTAAGCCACGACCCGTGCGGCCTTAATGCAGCGGCTTAACAGGGCTCCCGCCCCTCCCACGGCGGCGAAATAAACGGCTTTGTACCTGCGCATGGCTTCTTCGACCTCCGGGGAACGGTACCCCTTCCCGATCATCCCCTTGAGTCCCAGGGCGATTAGCTGCGGGGTGTAGGCATCCATTCGCCCCGAAGTCGTGGGACCGGCCGCGCCGATGATCCGGCCGGGCTTGGCGGGCGAGGGTCCCACGTAGTAAATGATCTGGTTGCGAATATCGATGGGCAGGGGTTTGCCTTCCTGCAGAAGGGCGATCATGCGCTTGTGAGCGGCGTCGCGGGCGGTGAAGATCTTGCCGTTGATCAGCACGCGCTGTCCGGCCTTGAGGCTCAAAACGATGCTTTCGTTCAGGGGCGTGTTGATGCGTAACACTTCCATCCGATACCCTCCAAGGATTTACTAACCATATTGCATCCAGCGTAAAGCATCTCATAGCTGACAGCTACCCTGAAAAACGGCCCTTGCTATTCGGGTCTGGGTTTATCCCCGCAAG
>NZ_JBQXEZ010000024.1:0-28679 GCF_052618305.1 Desulforudis sp. DRI-14
GTTCTGTGAGAGGGCTAACGCCGCAGTTGATCACCGCGGCGTTACTCTACTCGATATTAATTGGCGTTCAACATTGGACTAGGGGTGACTCTAACCCGACTGCCGAGTGCTAATGCTTATCTACCACCAACATCTAGTAACTAACTGCTAACATCCTGAGCCCCAAGTACGATACCCTACACCCATACCCAACCTGGTTATACCAAAAAATGGCCATTTCTGGTTTTGAACCGGAAGAAGTTTGCATATACATGTGACGGGGTGATCCGCATGGTTAAAATTTCTGATCTGCGCATGCGCGAAGTTATTAACGTTCTGGATGGCAGGCGCATGGGGATGATCAAGGATATCGACATCGACCTTGAAACCGGACGGATTACGGCGCTGATCCTTCCCGGCTCGACCCGGTTGATGGGTTTCTTCGGGCGCGAGGAAGAGATTGTGGTGCCCTGGGAAAAAATCGTGCGCATCGGCGTCGACGTCATTCTTGTGGAAGCCCCCCATTATTCCGAGCCACGCTACCAACGGCGTTAACCTGGTACATTTTGGGTCACCCTTTTTAATCCCCGCTTGTCGAAGCGGGGGTTTATTGTTTTATGTTAAATAATCAGTTGTTCTTTAAACAGGTTTCAAAGTAAAATGGTGGGTAAGCACGCGTAATACGAAGGGAGGCTAACGCTTGCTGAAGAACCTCCTGCAGGGTTTTTCACGTCCTGACCTGCTCAGCTGTGCCGACAAGCAAAGCATTAAGCGCGACGATCCGGGTGCCGATCAGGGTGTCGCAGAGCCTGTCACCGGTGCCTCTTATCTGTTGGCAGGCGAAGCAGGCCTCTGGGTTTGGTCTTTTGACACCCGCCAGTTGGAACTAGCCCGTATCGAAGACGTGGCGCGAAGCTTTCCCGAGTCGCGGTACCGGGTTGTAAGCATGAATCTGTTAACCGGCCAGATGCGGCTCAAAGCCATAACCTCGGTCAGCGGGCCCGGCAGCGTCGACAGCATGGTAAGGCTGATCCTGGCTAGCGGCCAAAGCATTGTGACGACCAGCAACTGTCCGGTGCTTACGATTGACAGCGACGGCCACATTACGACCCTTCCGGCCAGCAAGGCCAAGATCGTCCTGGTTCCCAGGCGCATGGAAATGTGTTATGAGGTACGCGCTAACGCCGCCCAGTTCGCCGGCATCCTTAACGTTTGCAAAGTGGACCCGGAAACGCACGCCGACTACGAGTGGCTGCGCCCGCTTGCTTTTGCGGCCTGGGGATGGGATCGCCTCGAAGGCTTCCAGCGATTGGGGGATGAAGTCCTGGAGGAGTTAAGGGTGGATATCGAGAGGCGGGCCCGCAAGCTGAATCCGCACAAGCTACAGAAGATGGAATGCTACGACTGCCTGGTCAAGGCGACGAGTAACTTCGCTTGCAGCATCAGGCTTCTCTTTACGCTTAGCATCCTGGACCGGGTCTTTCCGGTTAAGGTTGCTTCGCGCGAGCAGCTTCCCGGATCCGACAACGTTTGGGCCATCACGATCGAGGACAACGAGAATTTCCTGGCTGCCGAGGGGATTTACCTGGGCCAGCCCGCATCTCAAGATCGCCGTTAGCAGTTGGACATCTAAACAGTAAACAAAGGTAAAGGTCCTCTGATTATTGTCCGAGGACCTTTGCTCATTGATAGGCATTCCCGAACGGAGACTCCTTTAAGTTCGACGACTGACGACTTACAACCGACGACCGATTAGTGGCACCCGGAGCAGCTTGACGCCGTACAGCCGCCGCAGCTGCCTTTGCCTCCCTCCGCGTTTGGGGCACAGAACCCGGAAATCAATTTGTTAGGGTTGCCGGCGCCGCACTCGGGGCATTTCACGTTCTGCCCCGTTTCACCCATTTCGCAAAGCTTCTCAAAACGCTTGCTGCACTTGGCACAGCGAAACTCGTAGATCGGCACGATCTAACCCTCCTTGCTCTCTCCATTTTGCAGGAGAAGGTCTTGACTACCGTTTTTTAGCTTAGCCTTGGAGGCGGCCCCTGTCAAGCTCCGTGCCGATAAACCTTGCCGGTATCCATGGTCCCCGGTATAATCTAGGAGAGTGCAGGGCGCAGTTTTTGAACGGCATCTTAGTTGATTGAAATACGGGAGGTCTAATAGTGTTCCTTACTTTTTACGGGGCAGCGGACACAGTTACGGGATCGTGTTTCATGGTCGAAAGCGCAAAGTGCCGTATCCTGGTGGACTGCGGGATGTTTCAGGGATCAAAGGAGATTAAGCAGCGCAACTATGAGCCCCTGCCTTTTCCGGCAAGGAGTATCGACTATCTTCTGTTGACTCACGCCCACATCGACCACAGCGGCCTGATTCCGAAGCTCGTTAAAAGCGGGTTTAAAGGGCGCATTATCGCGACGGGCTGTACAGTTGATCTTTGCGGGGCGCTCCTCCCCGACGCCGGGCATATTCAGGAAATGGAAGTCGAACGCATCAACCGCAAAGCGCGGCGGGCCGGAAAACCGCTGATCCAGCCGATATATACCGCCGATGATGCTCTGGCAAGCCTGCCTTTCTTCGACGCCGTCGATTACGACGAGGAGATCAGCCTCTGCCCCAACCTGCGCGTCAAGTTTCGTGACGCGGGGCACATCCTCGGTTCGGCGCTCCTGGAACTCTGGATCGGGGATAACGACCACGAGACGAAGTTCGTGTTTTCCGGGGATCTAGGCAACGAAGGGCGTCCGTTTGTCAAGGACCCCACCGACCTCTGGGAAGCTGACTGTTTGGTGATTGAGTCAACTTACGGGGACCGCCTGCACCAGGTCGCGAACCCTAAAGAACTGCAGCAAAAACTCCACGACGTTATCTGGCAGACCTACCGCAAGGGCGGGAACCTGCTCATCCCCGCCTTCGCCGTGGAGCGAACGCAAGACATCATCTACGACCTTTTTCTCCTGGCCAGGGAGAACAAGCTTCCCCCGATGGACATTTGGGTCGATAGCCCACTGGCAGCCCAGGTTACCAGTATTTTCGCCAGCCATCATGAATGTTACGACCAGGAAACCATAGAACTGATCGCCAACGGGGAAAACCCTTTGGAGATGCCGAACCTTAAGTTTTCCCAAAGCATGGAAGACTCCCAGATGCTGAACAGGATCCCCGGGGGGATGATCATCATTGCCGGGAGCGGGATGTGTGAAGCCGGTCGCATCCGGCACCACCTAAAGCACAACCTGTGGCGGCCCGAGGCCACCGTTTTATTTGTGGGATACCAGGCGGAGGGGACTTTGGGCCGGCGTCTCCTGGAAGGCGAAAAGGACGTCCGCATCCTGGGCGAGGAGATTTGCGTCCGTGCCGACATCGTTAATATCGACGGCTTCTCGGCCCACGCCGACCAGGATATGCTTGTGGATTGGATTAAGGGCTTCACGGTTCTTCCGCAGCAGCTTTTTATCGTTCACGGTGAACCGGTGGCCCAGCACGCGCTTAGAGACCGCTTAATTAAAGACGTGGGGATTATGGGCATCATCCCCAAGTGGCGTGAAACTTTTTCGATTACCAGGGGCCGCACGCCTCACGATAAACTGCGCCAGGCCACGGCGGGGTTCTGGGCCAAGCTAGAGAACTACCTAGCGACGAAACCCGAACCGGAATCCTTTACCGAGATCATGGCCAAAGTTAACGAACTTGAGCGTTTGATTGCCAGCCACCAGGAGAAAGGCGAGAACGAACAGGCGGGATAGGGGCGTTAATGGAACTGAAAGAACGGAACGGCCTCACTTTCTACGAAGTTTCATCCTTCAAATTCCACGAAGGTGTTGTCGCAGCCTTCAGTACGCGGCACGGTGGTGTCAGCAAACCTCCGTACGACAGCTTAAACCTTGGGCTGCACGTGGGCGACGAACCCGCATCCGTTTTGCATAACAGGGAATTATTCGCCAAGGCTTTGCAGTTAAACCCGCAGATGGTGGTGTGCGGTGCACAGGTTCACGGGTCCGAGGTGGCGGAGGTTACCGGCTTCCACGCGGGAAGGGGCTCCGCCGATGCGGCGGATGCTTTGCCGGGCGTTGACGCGCTCGTGACGGCCGAGGCCGGGGTCCCGTTGACGGCGTTCTTTGCCGACTGCGTCCCGCTGTGGTTTTATGCGCCAAGACAGCGGGTGGTTGGGCTGGCCCACGCCGGTTGGCGGGGAACAGCCGCTAAAATCGCCGTGAAGACGGTGCGGTTTTTATGCTTGCGATGGGGTATCGAACCTGCCGAGATCCTGGCCGCGGTGGGGCCTTCCATCGGGCCGTGCTGTTACGAGGTGGGCAGTGAGGTGGCAGGAGCTTTTCGGACCTTGAGCCCGGAATGGCCTTTATTCTTGCAAAAACTTGACCGGAACTGGCGGCTCGATCTTTGGGAAGCCAACCGGCTGCTGCTGGTCGGGGATGCCGGCCTGCAGGCCCGGAACATAGAAGTGGCGGGTATATGCACGGCGTGCCGGCACGACCTTTTCTTTTCTTACCGGGCCGGAGGGGGACGGACCGGGCGGATGGGCGCCGTTATTTGCCTCGTATAAGGAGTTACTGGTGAAATGCTGAAAATCCAGTATTTTAAGAAGCAGGATTTACCAGTTGCCCGGCGAAGTACTGAAGAAGATTTATGAAGTTTTATTATAAGGGTGAAAGTGCCCGGTGCAAAAGTCGCGCTTGAGTCACGTCCTGCTCGCGGTGCTGGGTTCGGCGGTTGCGATATGGTTTCTGATCCCGGTCGTCTTTTCCTACGCATCAAGGCAATTGGTGCAAACAGCCATCCTTCATCCCCAATACGAACGCTGCAGCGTTACCCTTCAGGCCTTGGTTTTCAGAGACGAGACCCTGGTTCGCGCGCCGGCCCCCGGTTGCTTGGGACTGTTGGTTTCAGACGGGGAAAGGGTCAGTAAGGGAACCCCGATAGCCAAGATCAAGGATGCCGGTATGGAACGAATAATTGTTTCCCCGCGGGCCGGGGTCGTTTATTTTAATCTTGACGGCCTCGAGGAGATGCTTTCTCCGGACCGGCCCGATGCCTTGCGCACAATCCCCGGCGTCAAACCCCTCAGGATGTCGGCAGGTGATGTCCTTTGCAAAGGCGACCCCGTCGCAAGGGTAGTAGACAACCTCGACCCGGTGGTACTGAGGGTGACGCCGGAGAGTGACGCTGTCACGCCCGAACGTTACGAGCCCGGGGCGATGTGGATCCTGTGCGTCGACCGGCAGGATTATCGCGGGCGCGTTGTCGCTTCGCTGCCGGGCGAGGAGGCAACGCTGTTCTTGCGCCTCGAGCGTTACCCGGATTGTTGCCTCCGCGAACGGTTTCTGACCTGCCAGGCGGTGGTGGGGGAGTTGGATGGCCTGCTGGTGCCGAGGTCGGCAATCATATGCAGGGGGGAGCAGGAGGGAATTTTTGTTATCTACAAGGGTTCCAGCCAGTGGGTTCCGGTAGAGATACTTGGACAACTTAATGACAAGGTATCCATCAAGGGTGCGGGCCTGAGCGAAGGCATAAACTACGTCGTCAATCCTCGCTGGGTTAAGGAAGGGGCTATGCTGCGCTAGACATGACCGCACAAGATATCATCGAGAACCTGCGGCGCGTTAAGGAAAACATCGCCGCAGCCGCGCGCAGGGCAGGGCGCTCTCCCGAGGAAATTAAGCTTGTCACTGTCACAAAAACGGTGGACATCGAACGCATCAAGACGGTTTTTGAGGCCGGTTGCCGTGACTTCGGGGAAAACAGGGTTCAGGAGCTTGTCAAGAAGCAACCGCTGCTGCCGCAGGCCGCCTGGCATTTTATCGGGCATTTGCAGCGGAACAAGATTCGGAATGTCGCGGGCCGCGTCGCTTTGATCCACAGCCTGGACCGCTGGAGCCTGGCCGAGGATCTCGACAGGTGGGCGCATTTGCATAACCGTGTGCTGCACGTCCTGGTGCAGGTCAACGTGGCCGGCGAGGAAACGAAGTTCGGCGTAGCGCCGGGCGAAGTCGAGGATTTTGTGGCGGCGCTGGGCGATCTCAAAGGCCTTGCGGTAGATGGCTTAATGACGATCGCGCCCTATGTGGACAACCCCGAGGAAGTCCGCCCGGTTTTTCGAGAATTGCGTTCCATCAGCGTGAAATTATCAAGATATCCTTTCTTTACGCAAAAATATCTTTCTATGGGTATGACAAACGATTATACTGTTGCCATAGAAGAGGGTGCCAATATTTTACGGATCGGTTCGGCCATCTTTGGTTCGCGTCCATATTGATCGGTCTTTCCACTAATCCTTAAAGGAGGTTCTCAGGTGGGTACCAAGCTTGTGGACAAGGTTCTCGGGTTTATGGGCTTCGAGGAGGAAGTGCCTGAAGGCGAAGCCCAGCTGACCCAGCAGCAGCCTGAGCAGCGGGAGAGCCTAAAACCTGGGAAGAAAGGTGCCGTTGTCAGTCTGCACACGCAGCGCCAGGTTAAGGTGGTCGTGGTTGAGCCCCGTTCTTACGACGAGGTGCAGGAAATCGTTGATCACCTCAAAAACCGGCGGCCCGTCATCGTCAACCTGGAACACGCCGAAGCAGACCTAGCCCGCCGCGTTTTTGATTTTGTCAGCGGGGCGACTTACGGTCTGAACGGCAGCCTCCAGAAGGTCAGCGGGACAATCGTACTGTTCGTGCCATCCAACGTGGATATCGACAGCCCGGTCAAGGGTGCGGGAGAGAAGGGGCTTTTCTCCTGGATCAACAGGGACAGGTCTTAAAAAAACGGAGAGTGTGTCGGCGTGAAGATGACTTTGGATAAGCGCCTCGGCATTATCGGCGGGGGCGCCATGGGTGAGGCTTTGGTACGAGGAGTGATCAAGGCCGGGGTGGTCGAGCCGCCGGCGGTGATGGTCAGCGATGTCCGCACCGAACGGCTCGAAATGCTGGCCGGGGAAACGGGGGTCAAGGTCGCAAGCAGTAACGTCGCGCTCGCGCGGGAGTGCGATATCGTGATCCTTGCCGTCAAGCCGTTTGTCGTCAGCGAAGTGCTGGCCGAGATCGCCCCTGTGATGAACTTGCGCCAGACGCTGATCAGCATTGCCGGGGGCATCAGCCTGGACTTTATCGAGCAAAAAATGGGCAACCGGATCCCGGTCGTCCGGGTGATGCCTAACACGCCCTGCCTGGTGAACGAGGGGGCCAGCGCCTTTGCGCTGGGAGCAAAGGCCGGCGCCGAGCAGGCCGGGCAGGCCAGGATGATCTTCGGCGCCGTCGGCAGGGTCGTGGAAGTTCCCGAGAAGCTGATGGACGCCGTGACGGGCTTAAGCGGTTCGGGGCCGGCATACGGCTACTTGATTATCGAGGCCCTGAGCGATGCCGGCGTCCGGCAGGGGCTGCCGCGCGATCTGGCCACCGAGTTGGCCGCGCAAACACTGCTCGGCGCGGCGCGCATGGTCCTGGAAACAGGGGAGCATCCCGGCCGGTTGAAAGATATGGTTACCACACCGGGGGGAACGACGATCGAAGGCTTGTTCGCCCTCGAGGAAGGGGCGGTCAGGGCCAGTATCAGCAAGGCCGTTGAAAAGGCGGCCGCCAGATCCCGGGAAATGAGCAGGCGAGGTGGAGCATGACTTTCCTAATACAGATGGTTGATGTCGCCTTTAGGTTATATACTTACATTATTTTTGCGCGGGTTCTCCTGTCGTGGATCCGACACGATCCTTACCACCCGGTTTTTCGCTTTATTTACGAGATTACTGAGCCCGTGCTTGGCTTCTTCAGGCGTATTATCCCGCCGATCGGTGTTTTCGACATATCGCCTATTGTCGCGCTTTTTGCTGTTTCGCTGGTCAGGATGCTAGTGCTGAATATCCTTACACGTTTTGCCTTTTAGGCGGTTTTGTATGTACGGACCGTTTCTTAGCAGGGATCAGCAGGGAACGACGCTGAAAGTAAGGGTTCAGCCCAAGGCTTCCCGCGACGGGATTGCGGGAACCTACGGGGAAGCCCTGAAAATCAGGGTTGTATCATCCCCCGTCGACGGGGCCGCCAATGAAAGGCTATGCGGCTTTCTTGCCAAGGTTTTGGGGATTTCCGCCAGCCGGGTCAGCATCAAGTCGGGCCATACGGGTCGGGACAAGGTGATCCTTCTCGAGGGCCTGACGCCGGAAGAGGTAGCTTTTCGTCTACAGTTGACGAAAACTTAGGATTTCAAATATAATGTTCCGCAGATATGTGTAAAGCCAGTGAACGGGAGGAGTAACCCGCTGTCTCCATCAGCGAGCCCGGGATAGTGGAAGCCGGGCGGGAAGGGGCGGGCGAAAATCGCCCGGGAGGCGCGGCCTGAACCACGGGTAAATTGGCTGGGGCCAATTTATTTGTTTGTTTGCAGTAGGGCTTGCCGGCGGCTGCCGTTACCAGCGCAAGGAGAGGTCTTCCCTTATTACGGGCGGATCAATAGGGTGGTACCACGGGATTAGCACTCTCGTCCCTGCACGGACGGGAGTTTTTTATTGCAAGCACTTTTAAGGAGGAACTGCATGGATTACGGAAAGACACTGAACCTGCCGAAAACGGATTTTCCGATGCGGGCCAACCTCCCGCAGCGTGAACCCGAAATTCTTAAGTACTGGGACGAGGTCGGCCTTTACAGCCTGGTGCAGAAACACACCAGGGGCCGTCCCAAATACATCCTGCACGACGGTCCCCCTTACGCCAACGGGCCTATTCATATGGGGCACGTGCTGAACAAGGTTCTCAAGGATATGGTGGTCAAGTACCAGTCGATGGCCGGGTTTGACGCCCCTTACGTGCCCGGTTGGGATACTCATGGCCTGCCGATCGAACAGCAGGCCATTAAGGCCCTGAAGATCCGCCGCCACGAGATTTCCCCGGTGGATTTCCGGCAGCGCTGCCGTGAGTACGCCCTCAAGTATGTCGGCATTCAGCGGGAGAGCTTCAAGCGTCTTGGTGTCAGGGGCGACTGGGAAAACCCTTATCTTACGCTGCAGCCGCACTTTGAGAGCAGGCAGATCGAGGTCTTCGGCGAAATGGCCAAGCGCGGGTACATTTACAAGGGACTGAAGTCCATCTACTGGTGCGCCACCTGTGAGACGGCCTTGGCCGAGGCTGAAGTCGAATACAAGGAGAAGGAATCGCCGTCGATTTACGTGCGTTTTACTGTGAAGGACGGTAAAGGGGTTGTTCCGACCGGGAATACCTATGTCGTGATCTGGACGACGACGCCGTGGACCCTGCCGGCCAACGTCGCTATCTGCGTCCATCCGGAGTACCGCTACGCCCTGCTCAACACGGGCAAGGAACGCTACCTGGTCGCAGAGGAGCTTGCGGAACCCTTCCTCTATGAGGTTCTCAGAGCCGAGGCGTCTGTTGAAAAGACGTTCCAGGGCGAGCAGCTGGCGGGCGTCGTCTGCGCCCACCCCTTCGTCGATAGGGATTCCGTAGTTATCCTGGGCGAATACGTAACCCTCGACCAAGGCACAGGATGTGTTCACATTGCTCCGGGCCACGGTGAAGAAGACTTTGAACTGGGGGTCAAATACAACCTGCCGGTGATTTCGCCGGTTGACGGGAAGGGGCGTTTCACCGCCGAGGGAGGCATCTTCCAGGGGCAGTTTTACCTCGAAGCCAATCCCAAGGTAATCGAGGAATTGCAAAACCGCGAGGCCCTGGTGCACCTGTCCGGGATCACGCACCAGTACCCGCACTGCTGGCGCTGCAAGAACCCTATTTTCTTTCGGGCTACCGAGCAGTGGTTCGCCTCTATCGACGGCTTCCGCGACATGCTCTTGGACGCCATTGAACGGGTGAACTGGATTCCCGCCTGGGGTAAGGAGCGTATTCAGGGCATGATCGCCAACCGCGGCGACTGGTGTATTTCCCGTCAGCGTATCTGGGGCGTTCCACTGCCCATTTTCTGCTGCGCGGAATGCGAAGAAGCGATCATCAACGACGAGACGATCAACCACATCAAACAGCTCTTCGGCCAGTACGGGTCTGACGTCTGGTTCGCCCGTGAGGCCGACGATCTCGTTCCGCCGGGCCTAAAGTGTGCAAAGTGCGGCGGGACGCACTTTAAGAAGGAAACGGACACCATGGACGTCTGGTTCGATTCGGGCTCCAGTCACTGGGGCGTGCTGACTCAGCCCGCTTACTGGCCCGAGTTGCGCTGGCCGGCCGATCTATATCTGGAAGGATCCGACCAACACCGCGGCTGGTTCAACTCATCCCTGACGACTTCGGTGGCTGTTACGGGAGAACCCCCTTATCGCGCCGTCCTGACCCACGGTTTTACGGTTGACGAGCAGGGCAGGAAGATGTCCAAGTCGCTGGGCAATGTTGTCGACCCCCACGAAGTAATGAAGCAGCTCGGCGCCGATATCTTGCGCCTGTGGGTATGCTCCGCCGACTATAAAGGCGATCTGGCTGTTTCGGCCAACATTTTAAAGCAGTCGGCCGAAGCCTATCGCAAGATTCGTAACACCTTCCGCTTCCTGCTGGGGAACATTTACGATTTCGACCCGGCCGTCGATAAGGTTGCTTACGAACAGATGCCCGAACTGGACCGTTATGCGCTGCACCAGCTGCACACTCTGATTGATAAGGTCGGCAAAGCGTACAAGGGCTTTGAATTCCATACCGTCTACCATGCCGTCTACAATTACTGCGTGACCGACCTCAGCGCCTTTTACCTTAACGTCGTTAAGGACCGGCTTTACTGCGAAAGCGCTGGATCTCCGGCACGCAGGTCGGCGCAGACCGTTCTCTACAATATCCTGGACACCCTGGTACGCCTGCTCGTTCCTGTTCTGGCTTACACCACCGAGGAAGTCTGGCAGTACTTTCCCGCAGAGGGCGAAAAGGCTCCCACCGTTCAGTTGCTTTCCTTTCCCGAGGCCGACCCCAATTACATTGACGGGGACCTGGCCGCGCGGTGGGAAAAGCTGATGCACGTGCGCGACGAAGCGCTGCGGATCCTGGAGACGGCGCGCAAGGAAAAGGTGATCGGGGACTCCCTGGAGGCGTCCGTGACGCTGTACGCGGACGAAAAACTGCGGGGGCTTTTGGAAGCCGCAGCGGATGACCTAGCCGTAATCACGGTGGTTTCCCGGGTCGTGGTGGAATCCCTGGAATCGGCGCCGGACAACGCCGAGGAAGCCCTGGATGTCGAGGGACTGAAAATTCTGGCCAGGCGGGCCGAAGGCGCAAAGTGCCCGCGTTGCTGGAAATATGCTTCGGAAACCGGTACGGGCGGGGAAACGGCCGAGGTTTGCACGAGGTGCGCCGCCGTTCTGGAGACGATAACGCTGGAAGAGTAAGAGAAAAAGTTGCATTTTTGATTCATACTCCCAACGTTCGCTGCGTCAAGGCCTAGGCGCGTACCTGGATAACCTATTGAGTCGTGGCGCCCGCAGACAATCCGCAGGATGGCTATAACAACTTAATCCAGAGACCGTTCAAAAGCGAGCATGGCGTGGAAGGCGAAGCCGGACAGCGTGGAGCGTATTGGGTGGTACGTAAGCACTGGACGGCGAGTCTGACAAAGCCAGGCGAAGTTTTTTAACGGTCTCCTAGAAACGGTCCAAACCGAGCCTAGAATCCGTAGATGCGCAGCACTGGAGCGAGCGTGAGAAGCCCGGAAGCCATGCTTACGCTCGTATTGATAAAAAAGCTACTTTGTCAGCAGTCGACGGCGCGAGTTGGCGCCGTTTTTAATCTTTATAGAGAAATTCGTAAACCTTTGTCCGCCACAGGACCTTGCGCACGAACTGGCGGGTTTCGGGGAAGGGAAGCCGGTCCAGGTTTTGCAGGCGGCCGTTCCATATGCCTTCACCGAGCCAGCGTCTAACGTTGCCGTGGCCCCCGTTGTAGGCGGCCAGGGCGATGACCGGGTCGCCGAAGTCGCTCACAAGATAAGCCAAATATCGTGTTCCGATGCGGATGTTGGTTTCGGGGTCATAAAGCATGTCTGGCGAGAAGCCGGGTTCCCCGCTTTGGATCGCCGCCCAGCGTGCCGTTTCGGGCATAAGCTGCATTAGTCCCAAGGCGCCCTTGTGGGAAGTCGCTGAGGGATCGAAATTCGATTCCGTCTTAATCAAGGCGGCTACGAGAAAAGGGTTGAGGGAATTTTCGTCCGCGTAGTGAAAGATCACTTCCTGGTAGGGGAACGGAAAGAAGTGGCGGCCGATCCGCTCGGCGTTGAGAGCCAGGGCTGCTGCAAGCGCGAGGACGATCAGCCAAGTCAGGCGCAACAACTCATCACTCCGATTCGAGGGTTGTCCAATAATTTATAACCTGAGCCCGTGTCTCTGTCAACGACCCATTATTGTCTATCACCCGGTGGGCCTGTCGAACTTTCTGTTCCTGCGGCATCTGGCTGTTAAGGATACGTTCCGCCTGCACCCTGCTGTATCCCCGTTTCACCAGCCGCTTCAGTTTTACGGGCCTGTCCGCGGTGACCACCCAGACCTCGTCCACTTCGTCGGCGAGCCCGACATCCAGGAGCCGCGGCGCGTCGAGGACGATCACCTTGTAACCCTCGGCCGCCTTCTCGGATTTCAGCCTGCGCATGCGGTTGATGATCGGCTTGAGCATGATTTCGTCCAGTTTTTTGTAGGCTTGGGGGTCGGAAAAGACAAGTTTGGCCAGGCGACGCCTTTTCAGCGTGCCTTTGGTAGTGAGGTAAGCCGGGCCGAACGCCCGGATGACGGCCTCCAGGTGAGGGGATCCGGGCTTGACGAGCTCCCGGGCTACCTGGTCCGCGTCAATGACGGCCGCTCCGAGTTCGGCCAGCATCGAGGCAACAGTTGTTTTGCCGCTTCCGGAATCACCGGTCAATCCTATAACCTTCATACGTCCATCGTAATCTAAAAGGCTAGGTGCAGCAAACGGAACATGCCGATAATGATCAAAATACAGCCCGGCAGGATATTCAAACGCTGGATCAGTGAAGGAGTGAACCTGCTCCCTACAACCATTCCGGCATTAAGCATTAAAAACAGGCCGACGACAACAAAGAGCGGCACCAGCGCCGTGTGCATTCCCGACAGGGCGATGGCGAAGCCGGCTCCGAAGGCGTCCAGGGCCAAGGAAATGCCGAGGAGTACCGCTTCGCGCGGCGAAATGCAGCCGGAGTCGTCCAGGTCCGCCTCCAAGGGCTCCAGGAGAATCTGGATGACCAGCCCCAGTTGGGGAATGCGCAGGCGCAAGATCCGCCTGGTCGCGCTACGCAAGGCTTGGCTGAGAATCCACAGCCCGAGTGCCACGAGCAGGAACCCGCCTGCCGTCTGTGCCAGGCCGGGAGTAACGAGGCTTGCCGCAGTATGTCCAAGGGTAAGGGAAAGGGTGATCGCCGCTCCGGACGTCAGGCTAATGATGATCAGAGAGGTTAACGGCACCCTGATCTGCCTGATCCCGTAAGCGAGTCCGGCCCCGAATCCGTCCAGGCTCAAGGCAAAGCCGAAAACCAGAAGCGCAACCAGTTCCACTTCGCAACGACCCCTTCCGATGATCCTCCTTAAGAGGATATGGATGGGGCCGTATTTTGGTGCCTGGGTAGACGGTTGAGAGGTGAGTCGTGGAAAGTCAGAAGTGGATTCGCACAGCGAATTCCTTCAACATACTCACCACTGACCTCTCACTTCACACTTCTTATTCTGGCAGCGGGGGCAGAAGTAGGTCCCTCGTCCCGCGCAAACTGTACGGGCGATAGGGGTTCCACAGCACGGGCACGGCTCACCCTTTTTGCCGTATACCTTCAGCATTTTCTGGAACCGGCCTTCAACGCCGTGCGCATCGACATAGTCTCGGACGCTGGTCCCTCCAAACGCGATCCCTTCATCGAGCACCTTTTTGACGGCGCTGTACAGGGCTTTAGTCTCGCGGGCCGTCAGCTCCGCCGCGGGCCTGTCCGGGTGGATGCCGGCAAGGTACAGCGCCTCATCGGTGTAGATGTTGCCCATCCCGGCCAGGACCCGCTGGTCGAGGAGCAGGGCCTTAATTTTCTGTTTTCTGCCGTTGACCAGGCGGCATAGCTCCTTTTCGGTGAACCGGGGGTCCAGGGGTTCCGGCCCAAGATCCTTGAGCCCGCCGACCCTGTCCAGTTCGGAGGCGGGCACGGCCAGGACCCGCCCGAACTGGCGGGGGTCGGTGAACCTGAGCCAGCCTTGCGCCAGGCGCAATACCAGGTGCGTGTGCTTGGGCGGCGGCGCAGGATCTGTGTAGTAGACTAGTTGCCCCGTCATCCGCAGGTGTATGACCATGGTTACCCCGCCGGATAACTCCATTAAGATATACTTGCCTCGCCTTTGCAGGCGTTCAATGGTGCGCCCCTTAACCAGTTCGGCGAAAGCGGATGGCTCGGGGCAGGCTATCACCTTCGCCTTATGAATTTCCACCTCCTGGATCTGCTGCCCGGTAATCAGCGGCGCGAGCCCGCGGACGATCGTTTCTACTTCTGGTAGCTCAGGCATTTCGTCACCTCTTCGATTTTGCGAACGTCATACCAGTTTGGCCCTACTTTAAGGTCTACGACAAGCGGGACGCCAAGCTCCACGACCTGTTCCATTTCCTGCTTGATGAGGGGGGCTACCTCGCATAGCTCGTGGGTCGGAACGTCGAATATCAGCTCGTCATGAACCTGCAGGATCATCGCGCTCTTATAGCGCCCTTCCTGCAGCCGCCTGTCGATGCGGATCATCGCCATCTTGATGATGTCGGCCGCGCTTCCCTGGATCGGGCTGTTCGTGGCGACGCGTTCGCCGAAGCCGCGCACGGTCTGGTTGGGGCTGAACAGCTCCGGGATATTGCGCCGCCGGTTGCGGATGGTGGTCACGTAGCCGTTGTTTCGGGCCTGGCTGATCGTTGACTCAATAAACTCCCGGACCCTCGGCAGGCGTGCGAAATAACGGCGGATGTATTCGGCGGCCTCCTTGCGCGGAATTTTCAGGTCCCGGGCCAGGCCAAAGTCGCTGATGCCGTAAATGATGCCGAAGTTGACCGCTTTGGCCCGCCTGCGCAACTCGGGCGTGACCCCTTCCATGAGCACGCCGAAGACCTCGGCGGCGGTACGCGTGTGAATGTCCTGGCCCTCGCGGAAGGCCGAGATCAGCGCGGGGTCACCCGAGAGGTGGGCGAGGATGCGCAGTTCGATTTGCGAGTAATCGGCGGTCAGCAGCACGTTGGCCGGGTCGCTGGGAACGAAGACCTTGCGGATCCGCCGGCCGATTTCCAGGCGGACGGGTATGTTCTGCAGGTTGGGTTCGGCCGAGGACAGCCGGCCTGTGGCCGTAACCGTCTGGTGCAGGGTGGTGTGCAGGCGGGCCGTTTGGGGATCGATGAGCGCGGCTAGGCCGTCGGTGTAGGTCCCTTTCAGCTTGACCAGCTGCCTGTATTCCAGGACCTTGGCGACGATCTCGTGCTCCCCGGCCAGTTCTTCCAGCACGTTGGCGTCCGTGCTGTAACCCGTCTTGGTCTTTCGGCCCTTGGGCAGCCCCAGTTTGCCGAAGAGAATGTTCCCGAGCTGGCGGGGGGAACTGATGTTGAAACGCTCGCCGGCCATGGCGTAAATCTCACTTTCAAGCCTGGTGATTTGCTGTCCGAACTCTTCCGACATCGCCGCCAGCTGTTTCCGGTCGACTTTGATTCCGACTATCTCCATGCGTGCCAGGACCGCAATCAGGGGCATCTCGATCTCGCTAAACAGTTCTTCCTGCTCCAGCATCCGCAGCTTAGTCTGCAGGAACGGCAAAAGCCGGCGAATGGACTCAGCCCTTGCCGGCAGCGCTTCTTCGCCTCCCTCGGGGAGAGCCAGGTGCAGGTATTCGAGGCTCAAATCCTCCAGTGCCAGGCCCCCGGCGCCCGGTTTGATGAGGTAAGCTGCCACTGTCGTATCAAAAGCCAGCCCTGCGAGCCTGATCCCTCTCAGATGACAAAACCAGTAAGCGTCCTTGCCGTCGGCGGTAAGCTTGGTGACGTCCGGGTTTTCAAGCATTTCCCGGATGATCGCCAGGCCTTCGGGTTCAAGTTTGCCGAACGGGAGATAAAAGATGGCATCCTCGACAGCTACGCTGAGGGCTTCTAGTCCGCTGGCCCTGTTGCCGCCGAAGGCGATATGCGCCTGACCGGCGGCCTTTATTTTTTCGACGACCCGGGAAAGTTCTTTGATTTCAACAACTTTTTGATAAACGGGGCAAAGTCTTTGCAGTTCGCTGGCGTCGCCGACCCGGGGGACGCGATGGGCGATGTTGCGGGCGAGGCTCTTGAACTCCAGCTTGGAGAAGACTTTGAGAAGGGCTTCGTAGTCCGGCCCCGGCCATTCCCGGATAGCATCTTCGTCGAGGCCCGGAACGGCCCTTTCAATAGTCGCAAGCTGTTTGGAAAGCACAGCCTGGTCGGCGTGTTTCTCAAGCTGCTGGCGCAGGCGCAACGGGAGCTGGTCCTTGTTTGCCAGCAGTTCCTCAAGGCTGTGATAGGTTTGCAGCAGCTTGGCGGCTGTCTTGAACCCGATGCCGGGGACCCCGGGGATGTTATCCGAAGCGTCGCCGACAAGGCCCTTCATGTCTGTAAGCCGGGCCGGTGTGAGGCCGAAACGCTCGACGACCCTGGCCGCGTCGTAGACGTCCAACTCGGTGATGCCTTTCCTGGTCAGCATTACACGGTTGTATTCGTCCACCAGCTGGAGGGTGTCCTGGTCGCCGGTAAGCACCAGCGTATCCATCTTTTTTTCGGCGGCGATCCTGGTCAAGGTCCCGATAATGTCGTCGGCTTCGTAACCTTCCACTTCGATAATCTGGATGCGCATCGCTTCCAGCACTTCCTTAGCCAGCGCCAGTTGGGGACGAAGGTCTTCGGGAGTCGCGGGGCGGTGAGCCTTGTACCCGGTAAAGGCTTCGTGGCGGAAGGCCGGCAGGCCCTTGTCGAAGGCGACCGCAACCCTGTCGGGCGCTTCCGCTTCCAGGACCTTCAACAGCATATTTGTAAAACCCAGGACGGCGTTGGTCGGTAACCCGGTCGAAGTCGAAAGGGGTGGAATGGCGTGAAAAGCCCTGTGGATCAAGCTGTTGCCGTCGATAACCAGAAACTTGCTCACCGCTTAGCGCCCGCCTTCGTTAAAATCGTCTGTGGTTCCAGACCCCTGGCTTCCCGCACCTGTATTTGTTGACTGCCGGGGGGCCTGGACAATCGTTATTTACATTATAGTATAAGCATTTGGCCAGAAGGCCGTTAAAAAACTTCGTAAAAGTATCCTGAGCAGCCCTTTTCTCTCAAGGCACAAAAATCGGCTGCCGGCAGGAGTAGCGCGGTGGAGGTCGAATACCTTTGAAGGCGCGTGAAGAGAGCTGCGAGGGGGTTAGAGCCATTATCACGCCAACTGAGCGCTGTCCATGCGGTAGTGATAAACCTTACGCGGAGTGTTGCGGCATAGAGGACAAGGTGGTTTCTCTCGCTCAGGTGAGGTGGCGCCGGACTGCTTCGCAACTGCGCAGGAAACTCAGTGACTTTGCCGAGGAATTCATGTTCGCCAGGGACGCCTCCCGGGCCCAGGATATATACTTTCAGCAGATAGAGGACGATATCTGGGCGCTGGATGAAGATTTTATCATCGAACGCTGTTTTGAATGGTTTATTTTCGACTACCGTTTGTCGGGTGAACAGACCCTGCTGGAATTGTACCGGGATGCCAACCTGGAGAATCTTACGCTGACCGAAGCCCTCCTTCTTGTGCTGTGGTCGGAGGCAAAGAGCCGCTTCTACGAGGTTACGGCGCTGCTGCCCGGCAAGGGTCTGGTCGTCAGGGACATTTTCGAGAACCAGTCTTTTTGGGTGCGGGAGCCCGGTCTTCAACCCGAGGCGGAGGTCGGGCAAATTATTTTTGTCAGGTTATTGAGAGTCGGTGCGGAGTATGAGTTTTCCACCAGCGCCATCGGCATAGCGCCTTCGATGAAGGAGATCGTTCAGGAGTGGGTTAACAGGGACTTCAGGCGGTGGCGGCGCATTCGCCGCCGGCAGGAGGACAATCAGTTTAGCCTCTACCTCCAACAACAAGCTCACCGGCTCAGTAGCCAGGCCATCCGTTTCAGCATGCACGACCAGGCCTCGCTGCCTTGGCGCAGCGATGGGGGCGACCACCCGGTCAAGCGCCTGATGACTCTTCTTCAGGGGGATATTCTCAACAGGATTTGCCGTACCGAAGAGGGACGGGAACAGGTCGAGGTACTCCTGCAGTTAATCCAGGATACGGACGACAAGCCCGGCGCCGACAGCAGGACCAAAACCAGGGAAAAACGTGCTTCCGCCGAGAACACGGTGGCTGGCTATAATTGGCCGAACCAGGGGTATGCCGGGGTTGCCGTACAGGTCGAGGAAGGTCTGAAGGAACTGGGTTACCTGCGGGAAGAAATCCAGATTGCCCTGCGCTTGTGGTATCATTTCTGCGTTCAGGAACATCCCGTCCTGCGCAAGCGGGGGGCCTGGACGGCGGCTGTTATCTACACGATGTCCCGCCTCGACGGGCGCAGGCACATCAGTCAAAACGAGCTTGCTAGGCGGTACAGGGTTGCCGTTTCGAGCGTGTCGAACAATTTCAACAGCCTGTCCCGGGCCCTGAAAATCTTTCCAGAGCGGGGAAAGGACTCAGACCACGGCGGGATCGACCGGTGCCGGGTGCACCCCCTGTTGGACCGCATCATCGCCAGCTTGAAACTCTAAACAAAACAGGACGAAATTTGTGGGACAACCCCTTGCACGAGGGGTTTTTTTTTTGTTCCGGCATACAGATTTATTATTAACGGCTATCACTACCGGACTTTAAGGGGTGACGAGTTGACGGCCCTGCTTGAAATCCTTATCCAGGCCGTGGTGCGCTTCATCGAGTCCCTGGGCTACTGGGGCGTGGCTATCGGGATGGCTATCGAGAGCGCCAACATACCTTTACCCAGCGAGGTGATCCTGCCTTATGGCGGGTTCATGGTCAGCCAGGGGAAGCTGGGTTTTTCGATGACTGTATTGGCCGGCACATTGGGCGGGACGGCAGGGTCGATCCTTTCCTATCTGCTCGGATTATGGGGCGGACGCGCTTTCATCCTGCAATACGGCCGCTTTGTGGGCGTTTCGAGGCATCACCTCGCTCTGGCCGAAAGGTGGTTCGAACGTTATGGCGAGGCGACCGTTTTCTTTACAAGGCTCATGCCGGTGATAAGGACCTTTATTTCACTACCTGCCGGTATTGGGCGGATGCACTTTGTCAAATTTGTCGTCTATACCTTTTTCGGGTCTCTGATATGGAGCATCGTTTTGGTTTTTTTTGGTTACAAGCTGGGCGAGAACTGGCAGACCATAGAACACTGGTTCCGCCGCCTGGATGGCTTGATTGTCGCAGCATTGGTGCTTGCCCTGCTCTACTGGTGGATCAACCGCCACAGGATATAGCAGCCGGCTGTGGAAGTAAGGGAACCATTTCCACGTTTGTCTTTCCTTCCTGCCCGCCACAATAAATGACGTATGAGACACTGGAGAATCACGACCTTTACGTCAGCCGTCTGCCTCGTGACGTTTATCCTTGCCCTTTTGACGGGCGGCCACGCGGCTGCAGCAGCGCATGCCGGCCTGAAGGGGAGAACGATCGTGATCGATCCGGGTCACGGCGGTTTGGACCCCGGTGCCGTAGACGAGGAAAACGGTATTCTTGAGAAAGAGATCAACATCGCCGTGGCCAGGCTTTTGGCGCAACTGCTCCGCGACCAGGGAGCCAGGGTGGTAATGACCTGGGAGGAAGAAAGCGCTTTTTGCCGGGCCGGCGCTGATGGTCCGGTTTGGCGCGTCATGGGTCTGGACGAGCGGGTGGCTGTAGCCAGGGAAAACCGGGCCGACCTGGTGGTCAGTATCCACGCTAACTCCTTTCGCGACCGCCGTTGCTTCGGCCCGGAGATTTTTTATTGCCGCGGTTCGCGGGAGGGGCTGGAGTTAGCCCGGTGTTTTTACCACAAGCTGATGCAGCTTGGGGAAGTAACCGCGGTAGACGTCAGGCCGTCAAGCTACTATCTTCTGCGGGAGACGCCAATGCCGGCGGTCATCATAGAAATGGGCTACATTTCAAATCGCCGCGAGCGCCGCTTGCTGCTGGAGCCGACTTACCAGCAGAAACTCGCTGAAGCTTTCCATCAGGCCATCAACGATTATTTTGCCCGGAAGAAGCATCAGAGCCCGTAACAGGTCGGGGCACGGTTTAACAGGAGAGGTACGATTTACCGCCCCAGATAAAGTATCTTTGCTCCAGGCACCAAGAATACTAAGTCTAGCACCGGTATCCAGTGGAACAGCAGAGAAAGGAGGCGTAAGTTTGAAGAAGAGAAACCTTTTGGTTCTAGCGTTAATGGTTTTTGTCGTATTTGCGGTGTTCGCGGGCTGTAACGCGGCACGCCGGCCGGCGCCTCCGGGGCAGACGCCGCAGAACCCGAACGCGGCCTTGCCGGCCGACCCCCGTGAATCAAGTGCGCTAGCTAAGCGCCTGGCATCGAAGGCCGCGGCTGTGCCGGGGGTCGAAGACGCTGTCGTCGTCCTTTTCGGCACCAACGCTTACGTGGGGCTGAACATGGAACCCAACCAGGAAGGGCGGACAAAAGAGGCGGAAAGAGAGGCGGCGATGCAGGTTAAGCGTGCCGACGACCGAATCCGCAGGGTTCTGGTGACCAGCGACCCGGACCTCGTGACACGGCTGAACAGAATCGCGCGAGGCATCGCCAACGGCCGTCCGGCAAGCGTGTTCGTCGACGAGTTCAGCACCCTGAACAAGCGCATGACGCCGGTAACAAGATAGTGAAACCGCAGTGTAAACTGCGGTTTCACTTTTACTCGCATACCCCACGGCCGCAGGTCATCAGTTCCGCGACCGTCACGATCTTGTAGCCCTTCTCCTTTAACCCCTTGATTATCCTGGGCAGCGCCTCCGGGGTCTGTTCGACGCTGTCGCTGGCGTGCATCAGGATGATCGCCCCCGGGTGTATCAGCCGCAGGACCCTGTTTACGATCCTCTCCACGCCGATATCCTTCCAGTCCAGAGAGTCAACGCTCCACTGCACGGCGGTATAGCCCTCGCCGGAGATTACGTCGAGAACGCGCTCGTTCCAGTCGCCGTTCGGTGTACGGATCAAGTTCGGGGTCCGGCCGGTCAAGTTCTTAAGGATCTCGTGGGCTTTACCCATCTCCTCGGCGATAACGTTGTTCGGGAGCTCGGAGTAGTTTACATGGCGGTGGCCGTGACTGGCGATCTCGTGGCCTTCGGCGGCGATTCGGCGTACGATTTCAGGATGCTGTTCGGCCCAGGGGCCCGAGAGAAAGAAAGTGCATTTCAGGTTTTCCTTTTTGAGAATGTCTAGCACAGGTTCCGGTATTTTTTCCCCCCAGCTGATGTCAAAAGTCAGGGCGGCAACCTTCTGATCGGTCTTGACCTTGTAAATGATACGGGAGTGCGTCGTCGATACCGTTTCAACCTGCTGGTCGAAGACGGTGATCCAGAACAGGAAGGATATGAAGGCCATCAGCGCTGCCGTCAGTACGGCCTGCTTGGCCCGCCGGAAGTTAAAGAAATAGATGTACATGGCGGCACCCACCCGGAAAGATTTGTACAACTATATGATCCAGTGGGCCGTTTATGTCAGTCTCAATGGCATTTGTTGGCTAAATGAAAAGCCTTTTTAAGCGGGACAATAGACGAGGGGGGGGGTTGCCGAAAGAATGGGTAGGTTCTTAAAGATTTACCTATTTGTCCTGCTAGCGGTTGCAATTTTCTTCGGGCCGGACAAATCCTTCGCCGCCCAGGGCCCCTACCTTACCGCCCGGGCCGCTATACTCATTGACGTGGAATCGGGTCAGGTCTTGTTCGGCAAGCAGGAGACCAAGCGTATCCATCCGGCCAGCCTGACCAAGGTCCTCACCGCCATTGTCGCCCTTGAAGAGGGCGACGTGAACGACGTGGTAAAGGTCAGCGACCGCGCCGCCTCTCACGCCCGCGGTTCGATTATCAACTTGCGTAAGGGTGATGTGTTAACGCTGGACAACCTCCTCAAGGCGGCGATGGTGGTGTCGGCCAACGACGCCACCATTGCCATAGCCGACCACGTGGCGGGGGACTACGACCGCTTTATCGAGTGGATGAACTTGAAAGCACAACTGTTAGGAGCATGCAGTTCCCGGTTTGTCAATACGCACGGACTTACTCACCCCAACCACTACTCGACGGCCTACGACCTGGCCCAGATCACGCGTTACGCCTTGCGCAATCCCGATTTCGCCCGCTTGGCCAGCACCAGGGAGACTACGATCATGTGGGAAAACAGCGACCGTCAGGAACATGTACACAACACCAACAGGCTCCTGCGCGGAGGATGGTATGACGGCTGTGACGGCATAAAGACGGGGACGACTTCGGCCGCCGGCCGCTGCCTTATCGCTTCCGCCACCCGCAACGGACGGCAGCTCCTCGCCGTGGTGCTGCACAGCGACAACCGCTACGCCGACGCCGCCAGACTGCTCGACTACGGGTTCAGCATGCCCTCGGTCACTGTCTGCCGCAGGGACGAGGAGGTGGGTACCGTTCCGGTGCTCCGGGGCAAAGCGGCCGAAGTACCCCTGGTATCGGGCGGCGATCTGGAGTTGCTGGTGCCGGAGAACCAGGAAAAGGCGGTCAAAAAAGTCCTAGACGTGCCGCACCAACTTGAGGCTCCCGTCCGCGCGGGGCAGCGCGTCGGCAAACTCGGTCTCTCCTACAACGGGCAGTACCTGGGCAGCGTGCCCCTGTTCGCCGGCGTCGAAGTGCCGCGGAAACCCTGGTACCAGTTGATGTTCGAGCAGATCGGTGCACGGTAACAACCCGCGCGGGCAGTATACATTTTGGTAGGGACCAGGGGGATGGAAGAGAATGAGATCTCTGGCGGCCGAAAAACAGACTCCCGCGGTATGTTGACAAACGATTGTTTTTCCGGCATAATAAAAAATATCCCGAGGGCGGGTAGTTCAGTGGGAGAACGTCTGCTTGACGCGCAGAAGGTCCCTGGTTCGATCCCAGGTCCGCCCACCATCTAAAGAATTCAAACACCCCAGAGCTTTTGACGGCGTTGGGGTTTTTATTTTATACGATAAGTTTTGTATTCGATAAAACAAGTATCTGGTTAACTAGCGAAAAAACGCGAAGGATGCCAGGGTTTTTTTATTTTTATGAAGAAAATCGATAGCGGGAACCTTGCTGCCAGAATTAACACAAGACGATTGGTTAATGTTTGGCAGGAAAAAGAAAAAGGGAGCAGGGAGAAAGAAAATGTTTAGATTCTTTGAGGTTGAACGCAACGACCAGTGCCCGTGCGAGAGCGGCAAAAAATACAAGTGTTGCTGCATGGAGAAGGTAGACGAATACCTGTGCCGGTGGCGGGGACGCTGGGAATGGGTCGAACCGGGATTGAACGAGGCCTTTGCCCTGGCGTGTGGGCTATCGCTACGTCGGGATGAGTGTTTACCGGCACCTGAGAGTATCGAGCGGGCCCTTTCGGCCCTGGGTGCAATGTGGGCAAAGGGGGACGAGGACGAGGTCGTTGCAGGGGTAGTGCAACGTTTGGAAACGCTCGCCCGGCTGTTGCAGACCGATCCCGTGCTGGAGGGAGAGTTGTTCCCGCTTCACAAGCTGCGCAAGGTCCTGGACGAAATCAACGAGATAGGCGAGGATGTTGATCTATCCGAGATGGAGAGCCATTTTGAACGCATAGCGGAGACGTATTTGCCGAGGCTGGTAAACCGCGATGTCGCCGAGGAAATGGCGTGGGCTTTCTTTGAACTTCTCCGGGACTGGAGGTGGACTGATTCCGAACTACAATCCGTTGTTCTCGGGTTGCATTTTTGCATGGATGAGGAATTCACCTACAATCCTTTATGGGAAACGGTTTTAAGGGTTTCGATAGGCGCAGCGGCCGAGTCATTAATCGAGATGGAAAAGCTTGAGGAAGAAGGAGAAATCAATGACAGGGAACGTTTGGAAGATTATCTGGCCAGGCATCCGATCATGGAACGGGAATGGTCGCGGATATTTCGGGAAAAAACGGGGCCTGCGATGGAAGCGATCTTGAACAAGTTAATACCGCTGGACACCCCGCCCTACGCCGTTATGGGTTCCTTACTGGGTATTGCCGACTATGTCAGGAGCTTGCCGGAGCCCGGAGATGAACCGAAGCTGTATGGGTCCATGTTCCAAGCGGTGATGAGCCGTGGAGAATACTTGGACGATTTGATGGGAATAGTCCTGGAGCGGGGATTGGACCTGGACTTCGACATCTTCGTGGACTACGTGACGGCGAGACTGGAGAAATGGCTTGATGAAAAAGGACGGGATGCGGAAGAAGAACTTAAACGCTCGCTGCATTGGGTCCTTGATAATCTAGGGGATGGGATTATTTCCGCCCAGCGCGAAATGCTCAATTTCTTGTACCTGAAAGCGGTTATCAACATGACTGATGAACTGCCGGTACGGTTGCCGCAGGCGGGGTTGGTGCCAGGGGTGGATCTTGACTGGACGAACCGAGAGTCCCTTACGGCCTATATCACGTATTTGCAGGGCGTCGGGAATATCGAGGCCGCCGCGCACGTTAAGGCAGTTTACAACGAGTTTGCCGGGTCCGGTGCTTAGTGTCAGGTTCTTAAAAAGGACGAGTCGGTTGCTGACATCTTTACAATTATTTTAATACGCATAAGAATCCCATCACCCCAAGGCCATGTGGCGCTTGGGGTTTATTGTTGTATATAGGGCTACCATGGTCTCTCGGGAACATCCTCCTCCATTATTGATGTTTCTTGTCAAGATACCAATTCTCGTGAAGGAGTGATGTTCCCTCTAATTCTGTCAGATTTTTTTACCCCGAATTGCTGCTGCAAAGCACGCCATTACTGGATTCTTGGGTCTTACTTGCCGGATCTAAGTTTAAAACTTTACTCCCAGGAGTATGGCCACATTCCGGATATTGTTTAGAATGGTTGCCTCCGTGGACCCGGCGAACAGTAACCCCACCGCTTTATTATCTTCGGTAAGAACGAGGGAGCCGCTGTCGCCGGGCAGACTCATCGGACTGCAGACGATCTGGTCTTCGAACAGGGCGGACTGATTTGCCGACGCTTTAACGGTTATAGTGGCGTCAAGGTAGAGTATCTGGCCGGTTGTCAGACCGGTGGTACGGCCGCTTTTCCTGACTTTCATATGCAGCCGCGGTTCGGCGATACCCTCGACGGGCCCGATGTCCGGGATGGCGGGACTGATCAGGTCGGGGCTGTGAGGACGGGCGAGGGCGGCGTCGACCAGGTTGGCGTGAAATTCCATATGCTTGTAAACCTTCACGAAGTATCGCGGCCTGTATGCCCTGATGAGCAGGTTGAGGGCCTTCTCGAAACCCCTGGCGATCGGGCAGGGGGCTTCCTGAGCGTTGTAACGCACGGGGATAAACCTTTCCAGCACCCCGATGGCGTCGTTTTCCACCGTGCCGCCGTCGTGGTCTCCCGGCTGCAAAACGGGGTCGCCCGGCCGGGCCAGTCCGTCATTTCCGTTGGAGCTGTTTGCCAGGACGTGGTTATTGGAAAGGATCAGCGGTTCACCGGTTCTCTTATCGTAGACCACGGCACCGAAGGTCCCTGCCGAGACCTTGTAATGCCCGATGCTGAGGCCGGGATAAGCGGGTCTGTGCCGTTTCACCCGTTCATCCAGGAAACGCACCTCTCCGATGCAGACGACGTCCGTCGGAAGACCGTCAATCCGCTTGGGAATACGGTGTGCCCGGGGGAGTGCCTCCTCGGGAAGCTTTTTGCTGACAAAGACTGCCAAAGCCATGCGGCCCGTATCCTCGCCGTGGGCCCGCTTGGAGCCGATGCCGACGCCGACGACGTTGGGCAGCTGCATCAGCTGCCAGCGGTGTTTGCTCAGTGACTTGCGATAGTGCAGCAAGACAATCACCTGTTGCCCTTCCTGTTTTTGCTAACAGGGTATGTGGCAGGTCCTTGCTTGGTGATGGCCGGGGTTGAAAGCTTTCCTGGATGGATGTGCCGGCGGCGGATAATGAAGGAAGGCAAGCCCGAACGGCGAATCGTGGTACAAAGGACAGAGCGGGGGGTGTGTGATTTTTGACAGGCAGCCTCGATGCGATGGCCTTTTTGGTTTTCGGGATAGCGGCAGGGGTGGTTGTCGCCTGGTTCATGCTTCGGGTTAAAATGCAGTACGCCTGTGCGAGGGCCAGGGCCGAGGCTGATACCGAACGGGCGGCCCTGGCCGAGAGATTGTACGGCAAAGAACAGCAGGTGCAGGATTTGAAGAGCGCTCTTGAGGAAGCCGTCACCGAAGCAAAGCGTCTCGGGGCAGAGCTCAAGCAGGAATCTGAAAGGCGCGCGGCCGCCGAAGCAAGAACCGGCAGGGTCCCGGAACTCGAAGAGATGGTACGTATAAGGGATGGAAGGATTGCGAAGCTGCAAGACGAGAACGCCGAACTCCTGGTAAGGTTATCCGAACTGGAAACGGCACTAAGGGAAGAACGCAAGGCCGCAGACGAAAAGCTCGCCCTACTTAATGAAGCGCAGCAAAAACTGTCCGACGCTTTCAAGGCTTTATCAGCCGATGCGCTTCGGAGCAACAACCGGACCTTTTTAGAACTGGCCACTGCCACCTTGAGAGAGTTCCAGGAGGGGGCCAGGAGCGACCTTGAAACGCGCCGGAAAGCCATCGACGAGCTTGTCAAGCCCCTTAAGGATTCCTTGGAGAGGGTCAACACGCAAATCCTGGAGATCGAAAAGGAGCGTGCCGCCGCTTACGGGAGCGTTTCCGAGCAGCTCAAGTCGCTTGCAGCCACCCAGGTCCAGCTCCAGGCCGAGACGGCCAGGCTGGTGACCGTCCTGAGGACCCCCGCCGCCCGCGGCCGGTGGGGAGAAATCCAGTTGAGGCGGGTGGTGGAGATTGCGGGCATGGTGGAGTATTGCGATTTTTGCCAGCAGGAATCTGTAAGCACCGCGGACGGACGCCTGCGGCCCGACATGATCATCAGGCTCCCCAACAACAAGAACGTGGTCGTCGACTCCAAGGCGCCCCTGCAGGCCTATCTCGAGGCGCTGGAAGCCCCGGACGAAACTGTCAGGCTCGCCAGGCTCAAGGACCATGCCCGCCACATTCGCGCGCACCTGGCGCAGCTCGGCACAAAGGCCTACTGGGAGCAGTTCAGGCCCGCTCCCGAGTTCGCCGTCCTGTTCTTGCCCGGCGAGACCTTTTTCAGCGCGGCCCTCGAGCACGACCCGGGCCTGATCGAATATGGCGTCGAGCAACGGGTTATCCTGGCCACGCCGACGACGCTGATAGCCCTTTTAAAGGCGGTGGCCTACGGCTGGCGGCAAGAGCGGATCGCCGAAAACGCCCAGGCCATTAGCGAACTGGGGAAGACGTTGTACGAACGCATCCGAGTCCTGGCCGGCCACTTTGCCGACCTGCGGAAAGGACTGGACCGGACCGTGGATGCCTACAACAAGGCGGTGGGTTCCCTGGAGGGGCGGGTCTTGGTTGCGGCCCGGAGGTTTAAGGAACTCGGCGCTTCCACGGGAAGCGACATCGAGATCCTGGAACCTTTGGACAAAACCACCCGCTCCCTCCATGCCCCGGAGACGGAATGAAAAAACCAAATAAAAATAGAGTATTCAGCTTAACAATAGTGACAACATAGTGCCAGCCGCCCGGCTTATGATTTTGGCGAACCCGAACTGAACAGGCTTTTAAGATTTAAGTTGGGAGTGTAACAGAAGTGGCGCAAAAGGATTCGGGGAGCTTTTGGGACGAGGAACGTGAGCCGCACGTCATCAGCAAAAACGACCGGGGCGACGAGATCCACGTGCGGCGGGTGCGGCGCGGGAGGTCGTGGTACTGTGATGTCCGCAACTTTTACAGCGACAAGGAGACCGGGGAAATGCGGCCCGCCAAAGGCATCGCGATTCCCGACGACCTGGCGGATGAGGTGGCGGAGGCGATTATCGCGACAGGGAAGAAACGATAGCCAAACCCGCTTATTATAAGGGCCGGCCTTTCGGTGGGTCTGTTAAAGACCGGGGGTTTTTCAACAGTTCCTCCCGGCTCCGCAGCCTTTGTTGCACTTCCGGGCCGGTCAGCTCGCGGAGGGCATCGGCGGCGATCCACCTGGCGGTCCTGGAAGCCATGCCCTGGATTTCCCGGGCGGTGTCAATAGCTTTCCGGTTCAGGTACAAAGACCTTTTGCCAATCTGCCTCAAGGCCCAGTTTACCGCTTTTTTCACGAAGTTGCGGTGATCGGCGGCCTCTTTTTTTATCAACGGGAAAAACGCCTCGAATCTTTTGTCATCTGCTTGCTTATCACTGACCGCCAGGCGCGCCATCAGCACAAAGCCCGCCCTCTTAACGAACTCTTTCTCTCTCGAACTTCACTCCGCGGATTTTGATAGGCGAATGTGGTTTTCTCAAAGAGGTTCATGCAGCACTGGTCGCATATTTCCCAGTAGACCCTCATTCTGCAAAATGCAGCACCACAGAAAATGAAAAATGGTTACAGCAGGTCTGGGTTATCCCCGACGCTCCATGCTCCGCTTCGACCGTTCTATAAGGCCGTTGAAAAGCTTCGCCCGGCTTTGAGAAGTGTGAGGCGAGAGGTCAGAGGTGAGTATCAATGAAGGAATTCA